>JAKPBL010000037.1 GCA_029778965.1 Bacteroidota bacterium | reverse complement strand
TCAGCTTTTGGGAACGGATGATGGCATGCAGCAGGGGGAAGGTGCTTTTTGTTTGCAGGAAAGTTTGCAGAAAGAGGAAATAAAAGAAGATGCCTATACCCTGCAGCATAAAATCAAGGTAGCTTTCAAAAAAATAATTGCCGGTCAGCGGTGTGCGGTAAAAAAAGGCCTTGAAAAAGAACATCACTGCCAGCAGGAAAGAATACGATGCATAATAGATGAAATCAATGCTGCGGTTCGTGTAATAACCGGCCAGCGAGTAAAAGATCATCATCAGCATAATGCCGCAAACCATGTAGGTAATGATGATGTTCAACCGGCGGTCGTGCTGCACTTCCGACAGCAGTTGCGGAATATAATAATCGAAACAGATAACGGGCTGCAGCCTGTTGACGGTGGTTTTGATGAAATGGAGCTGCATGAGGTAGCGGCCGGTTTCACCGGGACCTATCTTCAGGAGGCGACCCATCTGTTCGTCGTATTTCGTGCGGAGCGCCACCGGCGCTACCGGCTCAAAGCGGCCGGTTTGCGGGTTGTCTTTAAAGAGCCGGGTCTGGTCTACATAAAATCCCGGAAGCACAAACATCGTTTTCTCTTCAGCCAAGTCGTTGCAGACAACGAATACAAGGTTCATGCAGTGGCCGATTGTGTGCGGATCGAGTTTACCCTGCGACGAAGAGGGGATGGCCCGTATGCCGGGCAATTGTTCGGGCGGCGGCTTGCCGATGCGCCCGCTGCTGTCTGCAAAAAAGCCGGCTTGTTGGGCGATGGAGGCGGCAAGCCTGATCTTGCTGAGAAAGATGGTGTCTGACGGCAGCTTTCCTGTTTGGGCGTGCAAAGCCGGCAGCGCCAGGCAACAGAAAGAAAGCAGTGCAAAAATCCGCATTTGCCAAAGTACAATTTCTTTGGGTGTAAATGTATATTTGCAACTATGGCAAATAAGCTGAAATCCAAGAAAAAGCCAGTACCCGAGGCCGTTGACCTGCGGCCGGAAAAAGAGGAGAAGGTTGCGGTAGCATCGGTCATCAGAGACGAACGGTTTCATAAAATCATGGGCGCCGTTCTGCTCCTCTTAGCTGTTTTTCTTTTTGTTGCATTTGTATCATACCTGTTCACCTGGCGGGAAGACCAGGATAAAGTATTCCGCGGCGGCAGCGAATTCCTTTTTGGCGACGACAACCGCGTAGCCAATTTGCTGGGTCGCCTTGGCGCCTGGGTTTCCCACCTGTTTTTTTACAAGGGGTTCGGGCTGGCGTCTTTTTTTCTGTGCAGTCTTTTTTTTGTGGCCGGCGCCAACCTGCTTTTCGGCCGGCCGCTTTTCCGGGTAGCGCGTAATGCACGGTATGTGCTGATCGGGCTGCTTTTCTTCAGTGTGACCCTGGCTTTTTTCTCGGGTAAAACGGCCTTCCCCTGGGGCGGCGCCGTAGGCGCCATGATCAGCAAATGGATGAGTAGTTTTCTGGGTAAGATCGGCACAGGGGCCGTTTTGCTGCTTACGGGGCTGGCGTATGTGATCTGGCGCTTTAACCCCGCGATCAATGTTCCTAAAATGCCCAGTCTGCCGAACCGGAATGCGGAAGGGGATCCCGCACCCGTGCCCGTTACCGAAGAGCCCGAAGCGAAGCTGACCATCGACGAGCCGGTGAAAAAAAGAAACGGCCTGAAAGGCAACAAAGGAGTGGTAGTGATTCCCCCGGCGGTGGAAGACGAGGAAGACAGTTTCCCGCTCGAGCTGGTAGAAAAAGAAGAAGAGCCCGTGGCCCTGGAAGAAACGCCGCCGGTGCTGATAAATCCTGAGCCGGTGACGGCACCGGTAGTGGTAGCGCCGCCGGTAAAGCTTTCCCCACCGGTGGCTGATCTGGAGCTGGAGATCAAAACGGTTACCGACGCCGATGGCGAAGAAGACGAAGCGCCCCCCGCTGCCGATATGGCCCCTTACGAGCCTACGCTCGACCTGCGCGATTATAAATACCCCGCGCTCGATCTGCTCGAGACCCACGGCAGTGAAAAGATCGTGCAGGATGCCACCGAGCTGGAAGCCAATAAGAACCAGATCATCAATACACTGAAGAACTACGATATCCTGATCCAGAAGATATTTGCCACGGTAGGACCCACCGTTACCTTATATGAGATCGTACCCGCTGCCGGCGTGCGGATATCGCGTATCAAGAACCTGGAAGACGATATTGCGCTAAGCCTGGCCGCTCTCGGCATTCGTATCATTGCGCCCATTCCCGGCAAAGGCACTATTGGTATTGAAGTGCCTAATGTAAAGAAGACGGTGGTCAGTATGAAAACCCTGCTGAATTCGGAGAAATTCCAGAACAGCAATTTCAGCCTGCCGATAGCCATTGGTAAGAAGATCGACAATGAAAACTTCATCGTTGACCTTACGACTATGCCACACCTGCTGATGGCCGGCGCCACGGGCCAGGGTAAATCGGTGGGACTGAATGCCATTCTCGTGTCCCTGTTGTACCGAAAACATCCGTCGCAACTGAAATTTATATTGGTCGACCCGAAAAAGGTGGAGCTCAGCATTTACCGTACCATTGAAAAACACTTCCTGGCCAAGCTGCCGGGCGAAGAAGAAGCGATTATCACCGATACGAAAAAAGTGGTGCATACCCTGAACGCGCTGTGCATAGAAATGGACAACCGGTACGACCTGCTCAAGGAAGCCGGCACACGGAATATCAGGGAGTACAATGAAAAGTTCATCAAAAGAAAGTTGAACCCGCAAAAGGGACACCAGTTCCTGCCGTTCATGGTGTTGGTGATAGACGAGTTTGCCGACCTGATCATGACCGCAGGCAAGGAAGTAGAAATGCCGATCGCGCGCCTGGCTCAACTCGCGCGCGCCGTGGGCATTCATCTGATCATTGCCACCCAGCGCCCTTCGGTGAATATTATTACGGGTACCATTAAGGCCAACTTTCCCGCCCGGATTGCGTTTAAGGTATCGTCGAAGATCGATAGCCGCACCATCCTGGATGCCGGTGGCGCCGAGCAACTGATCGGGAAAGGGGATATGCTGATCTCTTACAATGGTGAGCTGACCCGGCTGCAATGCGCGTTTGTAGATACGCCCGAGGTGGAAAGCGTTACCGATTTTATCGGCAGCCAGCGCGGATACCCCCAGGCTTTCCTGCTGCCCGAGTATGTGGACGAAAAAGACATGGAAGGAAAGGATTTCGACCTCAACGATAAAGACCCGCTTTTTGAAGACGCCGCCCGCCTGATTGTACAAAACCAGATCGGATCCACCTCCCTGCTGCAAAGGCGTATGAAGCTGGGCTATAACCGGGCGGGCCGCCTGATGGACCAGCTCGAATCGGCTGGCGTGGTAGGACCGAACCTGGGCAGCAAGGCTCGGGAAGTGATGATGAAAACCGAGGCGGAGCTGGAGGAATTCCTGGCGCAGATGCCCTGACAACAGGCGGCGATTAAACCTGGCGCACAACCAATCGTCAAAGGATTGCATCTGAAAAGAATATATTTGGCTCGATTTTTTTTAAAACAGCGATATGAAAAATATTATTACGCTTTTGTGTTTGGTTTTTAGCGGTTTTTTAACAGGTTTTGCGCAATCGAACGACCCTGCCGCCAAGGCCGTTCTGGATGCAGTAAGCGCCCGGTTTAAAACATTTAAGGCCGTGCAGTCCAATTTTACCTTGCAGGTAGAAGATGGGAACGGAAAAGTGCAGGGCACGAAAAAAGGCATTGTATGGATGAAAGATGGTAAGTATAAGATCAATATTACGGGCCAGGAAATCTATTGCGACGGTAAGACCGTATGGACTTACGACAAGGCGTCGAATGAAGTGACCCTTACCAAATTTGATGGCGGCCAGGGCACCATTACTCCCCAGAAACTGTTTACCAATTTTTACGACAAAGACTTTTTGTATAAGCTGAACGGCGAAAAAAAGGCCGGTGCGAAAACCATCCAGGAAATCGAACTGACCCCGGTCGACAAAACCAAGCCTTTTCATAAAGTGTATGTGTATGTAGATAAGGCCAGCAAGGCCATCAACGCCACCAAAGTGCTGGAGAAGAACGGCAATAAATACACTTATTCCGTACAAAGTTTCAACGGTAAAGCAAGTGTGCCCGACGACAACTTTGTTTTCAACAAAGCGAATTACCCGGGCGTTGAGGAAGTGGACCTGCGCTGACGGCTTTCGTTTGGCTATTAGCCACTTATTACCCACCTACTTTCCGCCCCAGCGATAGCTGTCTTGCTGTAAGCCAGCCAGATCAATCACCCGGTCCACCACGGTGGCTGCGACATCTTCGAGGGTTTGCGGCCGGCTGTAGAACGAAGGCGATGCGGGGCAGATAATGCCGCCTGCCAGCGTTACCTGCTCCATGTTGCGGATATGAATGAGGTTATAAGGCGTATCACGCAATACGCAGATGAGGCGCCGTCTTTCTTTCAGGATCACATCGGCAGCCCGGGAAATGAGGTCGTTACTGATGCCGCCGGCTACCCTGCCGAGGGTCCCCATGGAGCAGGGAACAACGATCATGGTGTTAAATTGACCCGAGCCGGATGCGAAAGGCGCATAAAAATCGTTCTTATCATAGAACTGAAACCCCGGGTACCCCAGAAAGTCGTTATTGCCCAGTTCGGTTTGCCACACTGTTTTTGCATTGTCTGTCATGACCACCGCTACGGCCGACCATTGATTCTGCAGCCGGATAAGTTTGTCGAACAGCAGTTTAGCATAAATAGCGCCGCTGGCACCTGTAACAGCTATAACAATTTTTTGCATGCGGGGTGATTATCTTGCGAACAACAAATGTACAATGCCTGCAATCATTCTTTGGATATGCCTTTTTCTGGCCGGCCAGACAGCCGGCGCCCAGACATCAGCGGCTGGTATGAAATGGATGACCCTCGCTGAGGCCGAAGCGGCTGCGCAGAAAGAGCCCCGCCCGATTTTGATCGATCTGTACACTGACTGGTGTGGCTGGTGTAAGGTGATGGACAAGAAAACCTATCGCAACAAAAAGGTATATGATTATCTCAACGGGAAGTTCTATGCGGTGAAGCTGGATGCGGAATCGAAAACAAAAGTAATATGGAAGGGACGCAC
Organism: Bacteroidota bacterium; assembly: GCA_029778965.1. GTDB lineage: Bacteria > Bacteroidota > Bacteroidia > Chitinophagales > Chitinophagaceae > Flavihumibacter. The sequence goes on along the minus strand of JAKPBL010000037.1, from coordinate 841 downwards.
ATATTCGTTTAATCCGCAATACAAAGTAAATGAAATAGCGCTTTTTTTGAGTGGTGGCCAGCTTTCTTATCCCACCACGGTGATTATCCCTGCCGGTACCAATGACCCGCAGCCAGTTCCCGGTTATCTTGAACCCAAAGAGTTGGAGCCTCTTGTAAAGTATTTCGGAGAAGGCGTCTACACCTCAAGCCCATTCCCCGCCTACCAGCACGGTTTCAAGGGCAATTGGTGAATTCCAGCACATAATTAACATTCCTGCAACGAAACAGGCATTCCCCTCGTCAATATAACTGGTTTTTCATAGGATATTGGATAAGAACGGACGGGATGTCGATCCTGTCCTTTGTTTTTCTTCCGGTCCGCCATCATTTCTTCTCTACCGCTCCGTTCGCCCGGATCAGTCAGCCGCTACAAACTGCCTGAGTCGGAGTGTGCTTTTTTTTGCAAAAAAAAATCGGCATTGCAACCAATGTTACGTCGTTAACATCTTATATTTGAATTTTCATAGGATAAGGTTTAATGGTTAATGGTATTTGATTAGTGCATCCCGCCGAAAGGCGGGATTTTTTTTTGTCGGCTTACCGGCGGGTGCGGGCTTTTTGTTCTCGCTTTTGGTTCCCGCTTTTTGTTCTCGCTTTTTGTTCTCGCTTTTGGTTCTCGCAAAGACCGCAAAGGAGCAAAGACCGCAAAGGGATTCTTTTTGGCCGGATTGGAAATAATGAATGCCAGGTACTGCGGCGCCGAAAGCAGCTTTGAAGGGAAGATCGAATTTTTTGGCGCTATCGGTCCCGTTTATCAGCGTCTGCTACATTGAACTTGCCGGTCAGCAACGTAAATTATC
>JAKPBL010000398.1 GCA_029778965.1 Bacteroidota bacterium | reverse complement strand
GGAACCGACCAGCCGAACCCCCGGAAAGCATGTTTTGCGCCGGCGAACAATCCCACAAATATGAGCAGCATCTGCCAACTGAAGATGTAAGGAGGAAATACGATACCAACCTGCCTGAGCAGCAGAACGGTACCTACTATAAGGATGGCGATCCCGGCGAAAATGGACCCGCGGCGGCTATGGCCACCAAAGCCGTTCCGGTTGCATCTGTGCCTGTATCTGTCTCTGTTTCTCATGACGTTGATTTTTGATAAAACTACAGCGCCGGCCGCCCTTGCGCAAGGGCGATTAGGCGGGAATGGGGCCGGCATCGGTGAAACGGGGGCGGGAAGCGGTGAAACCGGAACGACGGTTTTTGTCAGGACAACGGCTCGGGCCGTGGCGGCCCTCCGGCCGGCCGGCCCCTGTCTTCCGGCAGCGGAATGAACTCGTGGTTGTCGTTTGGCGGCAGGATGATGCGGCCCTGCTTCCAGTCTTCTTTTGCCTGTTCTATGCGTTCACGGCGGGACGATACGAAATTCCACCAGATATAACGGTCGCCGAGCGGCTCGCCGCCCAGCAGCATCAGCGTAGCGGGTGTGAGGGCCCGAAGCACAGGTTCTGCGCCTTCGCTGAAAACAAGAAGCTGCCCTTCACTGTACCGGGTATGCGCTACTTCAATGGCGCCCCGGGCGATATAAACGCCTCTTTCGCGATGTTCCCCCGGCAGGTCCAGGCTTGCGTTTTGTTCCAGAACCACATGCAGGTAGAATAAGGACGAATGGGTTTTGACCTCGCTGCCGAGGCCGTAAGCACTGCCCGCGATCATCCGCATCCAAATGCCGGTATCGGTATATACAGGCAGTTGCTCCGGTTTGTAATTGAAAAAGCTGGGGTTGTCTTCTTCATTCTCTTCGGGCAGGGCCACCCAGGTCTGGATCATTTCCAGCTTTCCGCCGGCGAGTGCTGCGGGATCTTCAAACCGTTCGGAATGGGAGATGCCTTTGCCGGCGGTCATCCAGTTCACTTCACCCGGCAGGATGACCTGTTCAACACCAAGGCTGTCGCGGTGGGTGATGCTTCCTCCAAAAAGATAGCTTACGGTGGAGAGGCCGATATGCGGATGGGGCAATACATCCAGCGTAGCCGGTTGCGGGGGCGCCGCAGCAAGCGGGCCTGCATGATCCATAAAAATGAACGGGCCCACCATTCTTCGCTGGCGAAAGGGCAATATGCGCTTTACTTTCATGGCTTCGCTGATGGCGGCGGGACGGGCATCTATTACCAGGTCGATCATACTTTTTCATTGAGGTGAAAAAAACAGAAACTGTCTCCATCAAACAGCCCTTTGTCGCTCAGCTTTATATGAGGTATCACCAGCAGCGCCATAAACGACAGGGTCATGAAGGGCGCCTGCAGGCGGGTGCCAAGCGATTTTGCCATTTCATCTATCCGGGTATAAGCGGCCGCCACGCTGTACCCTTCGGCGGTGCTCATTAGTCCGCCAACCGGAAGAGGTAACACAACTTCTTCTTTACCCGTAACGCACGAGAGTCCGCCCCTGGCTTCCATCAGCAGGTTTACGGCACGGCAGATATCGGCATCGTCCACGCCCACCACGATAATATTGTGTGAATCGTGCGCTACCGTCGATGCGATGGCTCCTTTTTGCAGGTTGAAGCCGCGAATAAAGCAGCCCGCCACCGGCGCCTCGTGGTAGCGGTTTATCACGAAGCATTTCAGCAGGTCTTCACCGGGATTGCTGACCAGCCACCCGTCGCGCTCTTTGAAAGCGGCAGGGTCGGGGAATATCTTTTCGGTGATCAGTTGCGATTCAAGCGCGCCAATAACCGGAAGCGCGCTAACGGCCGTGGGCAACCGAAAATCAGCGACCGACAACTGCCGGCTGCAGAACCGGTTGACGGTTTCGCTTTCCCGGTGCGGTAACAACGAACTGCCGTTGTTTGCACACTGTATGCCGTCGATCCAGGTTTGCAGCACGTGAAAATGTGCGAGATCGTCGATTACGATGAAATCGGCCGGGTCGCCAGTGCGGAGCAATCCGACGTTCATCTTGTAATGCAGTACCGGGTTCAGGCAGGCGGCCTGCAGCACGTTGAAAACGTCGATACCATATTCTACGGCACGGGCGCAAAGCTGGTTGATATGACCCAGCAGCAGGCTGTCGGGGTGCTTGTCGTCGGTGCAGAACATAATCTGGTCTGCATGCGTTTCGAGCAGCGGCACCAGGGCGTCGAAGTTGCGGGCGGCGCTTCCCTCGCGAATGAGGATCTTCATGCCCATGCCCAGTTTTTCCCTGGCTTCGGCCTCGGTAAAACATTCATGGTCGGTGCTGATGCCGGCGGCGATGTACCGGCGGGCGTCGTCGCCCCGCAGCCCCGGCGCATGGCCATCTACCGGTTTGCCCAACTTCTGTGCAGCCCCGATCTTTTTAAAAACTTCTTCGTCGCCATGCAACACACCGGGGAAATTCATCATCTCACTGAGATAATAAATATCATCGCGCCGCAGCAACTGTTCAACGGCTCCTGCATCGAGGCTGTCACCCGCAGTTTCAAAGCTGGTGGCGGGCACGCAACTGGGCGCACCGAAATGAAATTTGAAAGGAGATTGCCGGGCATTGTCGATCATATAAAGCACACCATCCATACCGCATACATTGGCGATCTCATGTGGATCGCTTACGGTAGCCACGGTGCCATGCACCACGGCCAGCCGGGCAAAAGAAACAGGCACCAGCAGGGAGCTCTCGATATGCACATGGGCGTCGATAAAGCCCGGGCAGATATAGGGGGCGGCCGAATTGGCCTGGTCAGACAGCGCCCGTATGGCGGTGATCCGGCCCTGCCCAAACTCCAGCTCGCCGAAAAAGATATTCCGGCCCGGTATATCGATGATATTACCCTGTATCCTGTTCATATGCGCTATGCTGCACCCGCAATTTCCAAACTTTCCGCCTACATTTGGCCGTTAATTCTAATAAACAGGCAGAAAAAATTTCCTTCACTGCAAAACAAAAAAGTATAAACCTGAATAACAACATGAAAAAGATCAAAATTTTCCTTGTACTGGCTCTTCTTGTTTCGGCGTTTCCCGGAATGGCGCAAACGGCCGATGAACTGATCGACAAGCACCTGGCTGCTATTGGCGGTAAGGAAAAGCTGCAGGCCATCAATTCGGTCATCACCGAAGGCACCATGAGCGTGCAGGGCGCGGTAGTGAATATTGTATCAAAAACGCTTCAGAACAAGGGTACGCGGCAGGACATCAGCGTAATGGGCATGAGCGGCTACACCCTTTTCACGCCCACCGCAGGCTGGAGTTATATGCCGTGGGCGGGACAATCGGTGGCGGAAGCCATGCCTGATGAAATGGTAAAAATGGCCGCCGACCAGTTAGATGCCCAGGGAGCTCTTGTCGGCTATAAGGCCAAGGGGCACAAGGTTGAGCTGGCAGGGCAGGAAGAGGTAGACGGTAAACCCGCCTACAAGCTGAAACTGACGTATACATCGGGTAAAGTGGAAACCATGTACATCGACGCCGCCACTTACTACAATGTGAAAACGGTGACAACGCAAAACGTCGGCGGGCAAAACGTGGAAGGCACTACCTACTACAGCGATTTCCAGAAACGCCCCGATGGATATGTGTTACCGATGAAGATCAATATGCCTACCGGCATGGGAATGAATGCTGATTTTGCGATCAGCAAAATTTCGGTGAACGAACCGATTGATGAGTCGATCTTTAAGCCGTAAAAAGCCGGTTTTTCAACATTAAAGCTGTCGCCTGGTGCCTGCCACGGGCGACAGCTTTTTTTAAAGCCTGTGTCATATCACCCTGACAAAGGAACCTTCTTTCCGGTTTTGGCCGCCTGGTAGATGGCGTCGATGATCTTCAGGTCTTTTAATCCCTCTTCGCCGTCGACCGGCACTATGGGTGTTTTGTTTTGCAGAATGATGTCTGACATCTCTTCCATCTGCACGGTCTGGTGGGGTACGTGCAGGGCGGTCAGGGGACCCTTGTGCGTTTTTCCCTGGATGGGTCCGTAATTCGTAGCGGGTTGCAGTTCTGCAAAGCCGCCGGTGCCCAATACAAAAAAACGGTCCAGGAAGTTCATGCTGTAAGTGCTCAGGCAGGAAGCGACCGCGCCGCTGGGAAACCCGAGCTGGAACTGGATGGTTTCGTCTACCCCTTCCCTGAATTTCGCCGGATCGGTTTTCGTTTCTTCGGCCGTTACCCATACAGGCTCTTCGCCCGTCATATAACGGGCACCATTAACCGAATATATGCCGATATCCATCATTGCGCCGCCGCCGGCCAGCGCTTTGTTCAGTCGCCATTGACCGGGGTCGCCGATGGCGAAACCGGTAAGTCCCTGGAAGAATTGTACTTTGCCCAGCTCTCCCGCTTTGCGCATGCGGATGATTTCCAGCGTCTTGGGTTCAAAATGCATACGGTATCCTACCAGCAGTTTCACATTTGCTTTTTTACAGGCGTCTATCATTTCCTGCGCCTCTTTGGCATTGAGCGCCATCGGCTTCTCGCAGATAACGTGCTTACCGGCCCGGGCCACCCTGATCGCCTGCTCTTTGTGCAACGCATTGGGCGTGATCACATATACCGCATCGATATCGGGATTGTCTTTGATCTTATCGAAGTTCTCATAGTTGTAACAGTTCTTTTCAGGGATATGATACCGGGTTTGCCAGGCGTTGATTTTGGCCGGTGTTCCGCTGATAACACCCACCAGCTTGGCTTTTTTGCAGGCCCGCATGGCTTCCGCCACCATGGTGCCATAGCCGCCGAGACCCATGATTGCAACGCGCAAAACCGGGCCTGCATAAGGCAGCTCCGGCGAGCTGCCGGAGGCTTCCGCACCTGTGGTGGCGAAACTGTTGAGTGATAAAAAAGGGAGGGCGGCGATACCTCCTGTCAGGTGCTGCAAAAACTTCCGTCGGTTGTTCATGGCGAATGATTGTACTTGAAAATAACCAAAAACGCCAAAATCATTCCAGTCCCGAATTTTCAGACCGCCGCTGGAAAATCCGTAACTTGGAGAATACCTGATGTATTTGCTGCCCTTGGTCGCACACCGTTAAACACTGCCAAAGCATGAATAAGCAAATTGACCGCCGCCGGTTATTGAAATCCGGTCTGTTGAGCCTGGGCGCCCTGGCAGGTTTGCCCTACCTGGGCATGGGCGCATTTCCCGGACAGGAATTACCGATCGATGAAAACGGGCTTCTCTGGCGCAGCCCGGGAGTTCGTGAAATATTGCCCCGATTGGATAAGGCGGCGCCTCCGCTGCTGGCAAGGCTCAATGCCAATGAAAATCCGTACGGTCCATCGGAAGCGGCCCGCAAGGCCGTCGTCGAATCTGTGGTGCGCGGGAACCGCTATCCCTGGAAAGAGCTGTCTGATTTCGTTGTGAGGATTGCGGCAAGGGAAGGGGTGAAGCCGGCCAATATCATGATGGGTCCGGGTAGTTCTGACCTGCTCGAAAAAGTGGCGCTGCTGCAATTCATGAAGGAAGGCGGTAATATCATTTCTGCCGACCCTACTTTTATGTCGATCGTGAATGTGGCGCAAGCAGTAGGTGCGCAGTGGAAGGCCATTCCCTGCAAAGCCGACTGGTCGCACGACCTGGAAGCCATGGAAGCGGCGGTCGACAGCAATACCCGGCTGGTGTATATCTGCAATCCCAATAACCCCACGGGCGCCGTAACAAGTGCCGATGCGTTGCTTTCTTTCTGTTCACGGGTGTCGGAAAAAGTGCCTGTATTTATTGACGAAGCCTATATGGAACTGGTGGAAGGAAATGCAACCAGGTCGATGATCGGGCTCATCAATCAAGGGAAAAACATCATCATCGGCCGCACCTTTTCCAAGATCATGGGATTAGCGGGTCTGCGTGTGGGTTATATTGTGGCGCAGCCCGCGCTTGTTGCCGCCCTCGGCA
>JAKPBL010000389.1 GCA_029778965.1 Bacteroidota bacterium | reverse complement strand
CGGCTGATCTTTTTCCGGAGCCCCAGCTTCATATTGAGTAATGAATAGGCGTCTGAATAGTAGGCGTTGGCATCGTTCAGCGGAATCTTGTCGTAGTAATAATAAGTGCCGTTAAAATAGAGTCCAGTCCTGCTTTCCAGGTCGATGCCGGCAGCAACGCTGTTCGGCACAACGCCGGTTACTTTTTTACCGGAATTATCTGTCGTAACCACTTCATAATTACCCCAGTTGAAAGATTGTGTCTTGTAATCTTTAAAAACATAGTTGTTGTAGGTATAGCTTATCCATGTTTTCAGGAATGACAGCGGTTTTGCCGGATCATTTACGGCGAGGTAGGAAAGCATGGCTTCTATGCCCCGCTGGTTGGTAAGTCCGGCATTTCTGTAAGCAGTTGTTCCGTTGGGCCTTGCTACCGGCACAATGGTGTTCTTCAGGTGCATCCGGTATGCCGTAACGTCGATGTTGAGCTTTCTTTTCAGCAGGTTGGCCCTTGCGCCCATCTCGTAGTTCATACCGTCTTCGGGCCTGATCTCTTTGTTCAGGGTGCCGTCGTAATTGTTGATCTCCCAAACCGGCGGTGGCGAATAGCCGTAGCTCATGCTTGCATGAAGGGCCATGTTGTCATTGATCACTTTCACCAGGCCGATACGCGGTGAAACTTTGGCGGGGAACCGGAGCACTCCCGAGTAATTGGTATGCGCGGAATCCCTGAACAGGTCGAGTATATCGTACGACAAATGCGTATAGCTGGCGCCCGCTGTCAGGAATGTTTTTGCAGGCAGGTCGAATTCGGCCTGTGCAAAAAGCATTTTTGAAGTGGATACAACGATGTCGTTCTGGTACAGGCCGCCCGCTTCGGGCCAGGTGCCGGGCTTATCGTTCACAACGGTAAATGTATTGCCGAGCTGGTGCTGGTATTGGTATTCTCCGCCGATGCTGAAACGGCTTTTGAGGGCGCCCAGGGCAGGCGAAAAAACAAATTTTGTTCTGCCGCCGTACCCTGCCATGCTTTCTTTCAAATAACCGTTGTAATATATGCCCGACCCGAATGGATGATCGTAGGTTTGGAAATTTCCATACACACTGGTGGTGTTTGACAACAGGTCGCTGAAACGATAGGTTTGGGAGGCGCCGATCGCCGTGGCATCGTATTTTTTCACCGATATCTTATTGTTCTTGTTGTATGCCGGCGCCTGCCTGGGCATGGAATCTGCCTGCGCTTTGGTTAGGCCGCCGGCAATGCCCAGGCTGCCGGTCACATGGGTTATAAAGAAGCTCAGGGTTCTTTTTTCGCTGGGAAATACCTGCGAGAAAAGATTGACCATATCCTTGTTGCCCCAGTTGTTTTCGCGGTAGCCTGCATAACGCTGGCTGACCACGTTGGCGGCAATGTTGAAATTGTCGCCCGATGTTTTATACGATGCCTGGAATCTTCCAAAACCGTAAGAGCCGCCGGTATACCCTGTTTCAAAGCTGTTCTGCCCGTTCGGCGCCTGTGTGTTCTTAATGAGCAGCACGCCACCGTTACCAGCCCCGTACATGCTGCCCGACGGGCCCTTCAGCACCTCCACCGAACCGATCACAGCCGGGTCGAAGTCGATGCTCT
>JAKPBL010000370.1 GCA_029778965.1 Bacteroidota bacterium | reverse complement strand
TATTCTGCCTGAAATGATATATTTTATGCCATGGCTTTACAGGGTACCGTCATTCGGACTATTTTTCAAACGGCTGCTTCATTTGGAGCTGCATTCGATACCCTTTGCCAGATGTCGGGTATCAGCGCCGAAGAAATCAGCGACTCCGAGAATATGGTTGAATGGGAGAAAGCGGCGCTTATTTGGGCGCCTCTTTTAAAGCTGTCGGGCGATCCCTTGATCGGCCTCCACGTAGGTATCGGCGTAGACAGGCTGCTTCATGGAATGGTTGGCTTTTTGATCCAAAGCAGTAAAGATATTAACCACGCACTTCAGGTATTATGCCGATACGGCCATATGGTATCGCCGATGGTGGAATACCGGTACACCATCGATGGGGTGGCTGTTCTTGAAATTGAACAGAACAAGATGTGGCGCCTGAAGCATCCGGAACCTGCAAGGCATGCCAATGATTTCTTATTCGCAGCCATTGTAAATACGCTGCATGCGCTGTCTGGCCGGCGTATCATTCCGTTAAGAATTGAATTGGCTTACGAGATGCGGGAAGTTTCGGCATACAGAAACTTTTTCGGCTGTGAAGTGCTTTTCAATAAAGAAGCCAACCGCATTGTGCTGCATAAAGAAGACGTATCGGCGGCTGTGCTAACCAGTGACCAATCCATGTTCCGGTTGTTCAATTCCATCGTGGCCGATAAACAGGCGTTATCGGGAACCGTGAGCACGGGAGAAAATTTAAAACAACTGTTATTCATGCAGTTCAGGGGAAGAATACCGACGATTGAGGAAGCAGCGTCGGCATTGAATATGACACCCCGCCATTTGCAACGCAGGTTGCTGGAAGAACAAACTACTTTCCGCTATATCGCCGGAGAAACAAGAAAAGAAATTGCCTTACAGCTAATGCAAAATCCCGCCATAAAAATATCCGAGATTTCCGACATCCTGGGATACTCGGATCTCACGGCGTTCCGAAAGGCATTTAAATCGTGGACGAATGAAACGCCAAGGGGCGTGAAGAAAGGGATGGTATAAGAAGTCAAAATCAAAGAGGGACGCTAAAGGAGTTGAGGCCTTCGGGCGAGGAAGATTTTCATGTTCCGACGGGTCTGTATCTTCGAAAGGCGAGTACAGTTGCCTGTTAAGGAAGCACGGAGGCCAGATTTATTTCGGAAAAGACTTTTCGCTACGGCGTGATTAGCTCTCGGCTAAACTGCCCTGTTTTTGCAATGCCAGTATGATGGCCTTTTTTACAAAGTCATTTAGAGAGATATTGTGGGCAGTGGCAAAAGCCGCCGCTTCCTTATGCAGTTGAGCACTGATACGAATATTGAATGAGCCTTTGAACGTTTTGTCCGGGTCTCTTTTTAGTTTCCTGCAAGTGGCCAGGTAGTCTTCAACGGCTTCTTCAAAGGCGTTTTTTAATTCTTTAACGGACTCGCCTTCAAAACTTACGAAATCATTTACGCCAAGCACTTTACCATAAAACACTTCATCTTCCGCACTGAATTGAACAGAGCCCAGGTAATCTTTGTATCGCAGCAGGTCATTCATGTAAAAGGCTTTTTTGTTTGAGTTCTTCTTTCAATTGTCGGATAAGATATTTTTTGACGATGTTGCCGGGATGAGGTTTATGACAGGAAAAGATCACCGCATTCTTGTTCTTAAACTTTCGCCTTGAGCCTCCTGTCTTTCCTTTCCCTATTTCTTCAAATCCGAAAATGGCAAGCACGCGAATCAATTCGTCCCAGGTAAAGTCGGCAGGAATAGATAAAAACCGATCCAGCAATTTGTCTTTTTTTGTCATAAGCGGTTTTTATCGGTTCCCCAAATATAATGCAACTGATTTTCAGTTGCAAATTTAAGGCCAAAATTAAACCGGCCCCAACACAGCGACAACCCTCACAACTTACCAGTTATAACGATTGCTCCTGTACCGGCGACCGGTTTTACTTTTTTGACTTTGTCAAATATGCGCTTCGATCTTCTTCACGAAGTTGGCTTTCGGCTGCGCACCCACGAGCTTGTCGACCACCTGTCCGCCTTTAACAAAAAGAATGGCAGGAATGGAAGTGATGCCGTAGTTGATCGATAACTGCGGGTTGTTGTCGACATTCACTTTGCCGATCTTTACTTTCCCGTCGTATTCTTTCGACAGCTCTTCGATCACCGGGCCGATTGCACGGCAGGGTCCGCACCATTCCGCCCAAAAATCAATAACACTCAGTTTGTCTGACGCCAGCACTTCGGTCTGGAAGTTTGCATCGGTGAATTCTAAAGCCATACGTATTTTTTTATTAATGGTAATGGTTATAAGAACACAAAAATAACACCCTTGTTCAAATTATGCCATTGTTGCCAGTTAACAGCGGTGGATAACCTTAAACCGTGTCAATTTTAACTTCCAGTTCGGGGCGGTCTGCCAACCAGGCAGTCAGCTCATCGTTTACTTCAATACCGTTTTCAATACTATATAAGCTGCTGGTTCTGCCTAGTTTAATGCGAATTCCCGTTTTGCCGGGAAAGTTTCGGAAGTTCCGGGCCAGGAAATCGATCAGGTCGCTGGTAACATATTGCGGATCGAGCGACAGGGTCAGTTGGCGTGTGAGGCTGCTTTTAATGGTTTCGAGCAGGCTGATCCGTTCTACCTTGAACTCATACTGTTCGGTGTTGAACCGGGTTCTGAAGCTGCCAGTCAGGAACAGGTTCTTTCCCTTATCGAGGTAGTCTTTGAAACGCATATAATCGTCGCCCCATAGCATGAACTCCGACTTGCCGGTATAGTCTTCGAGTGTCAGCGCACCGAAGTTCCGGCCGGTGCGGGTGATGCGGTGCTGGCCGTCGATCACCAGTCCCGCCAGCCGGAACGACCGCCCTGCCACGGCAGCCGGGTTCTCCTTGATGTCGTTGAACTCGGCC
>JAKPBL010000350.1 GCA_029778965.1 Bacteroidota bacterium | reverse complement strand
ATCCGTGCGCTGTCGGGAATGGGGCTGGCTTCGAAAATAGACCGGTAGATCTCGTTGTCGCGCTTTTCGAGCGCAGCTACCTGCCGGCGCAGTTTGGTGACCTGGTCGGAAATGAGCTCGTAATTGTCCGTCGCTTTCTCATACTGCAGGCGCAGCATTTTCTCTTTGGGCGAATCGAGGTACTGGAAGGCAAAGGAAACGATGATCAGGGCGGTAACCAAAGATGCTGCTACAAAACCAAGCGCCCGCAACAGCTTTACCCGCAAGGGGGTTTCCAGCTTTTCGTACCGCAGGGTATTGGGGTTATAGAAATATTTGATTTTTTTCATATATAGCTACCCGGCCTCATTTCCTTAGCTTTGCAAACCTTTCCCCGGCATCTTCAAATATAGGGGGAGAAGACCCAACATCACCAAGAATCATTCCGAATTTATGCGCCTGAGTGCTGAAATAAGACAAACCTTTTTAGATTTTTTCGCTGGTAAACAACATGTGATCGTTCCTTCGGCCCCCATCGTGGTCAAGAACGACCCTACGCTGTTGTTCACCAACGCCGGCATGAACCAGTTCAAAGACTACTTTCTCGGCAACCGGCAGGCACCCTATAAACGCGCAGCCGACACCCAAAAGTGTTTACGGGTCAGCGGTAAACACAACGACCTGGAAGAAGTAGGGGTCGATACCTATCACCATACCATGTTCGAGATGCTGGGCAACTGGAGCTTCGGCGATTATTTCAAGAAAGAGGCCATCGCCTGGAGCTGGGAGTTGCTGACAGAGGTTTATAAGATCGACAAGGATCGCATATACGTGACCGTTTTCCAGGGCGATGACGCCGAGAACCTGCCCCGCGATACCGAGGCCGAAGAAGAATGGAAAAAATGGATCGCGCCCGAACGAATCCTGCTGGGCAACAAAAAAGACAATTTCTGGGAGATGGGCGATACCGGTCCTTGCGGCCCCTGCTCTGAAATTCATGTGGATTGCCGGCCCGACAGCGAGCGTGGGCTGGTCGACGGCAAATCCCTCGTCAACAACGACCACCCGCAGGTGATCGAGATATGGAACAATGTGTTCATGCAGTTCAACCGCCAGAAAGACAAATCGCTGGTGCCGCTGCCGGCGAAGCACGTCGATACGGGCATGGGCTTCGAACGGCTGGTGCGCGTGCTGCAGGGCAAGAGCTCCAATTACGATACCGATATATTCACCGGCACCATCGCCGCTACCGAAAAGATAACGGGTAAGCGTTATGGCTTCGGCGACGGCAAAACCGATATTGCGTTCCGCGTGCTCGCCGATCATATAAGGGCCATCGGGTTTACCATTGCCGACGGACAACTCCCTTCCAATAAAGACGCCGGGTATGTAATCCGGCGCATTCTTCGCCGGGCAGTGCGCTATTACTATTCTTATCTTGATTACCGGCAACCCCTGCTGTATCAATTGATGCCGGTGCTGGCGGAACAGTTCAAAACCGTATTTCCCGAACTCTTCAACCAACTCGATTTCGTGGTGCGCGTAGTGCGCGAAGAAGAAGAGGCTTTTTTACGCACGCTTGAAAAAGGCCTGCGGAAAATGGACGAAGTGATTGCCGTTGCCCGGAAAGAAAATGGGGTGATCAAAGGCGCCGCTGCTTTTGAACTGTACGATACTTTTGGTTTCCCGGTTGACCTTACATCGCTGATCGCTACCGAAAACCAGGTGTCCATAGACGAGGAAGGATTCAAAAAAGAGCTGCAGTTGCAGAAAGACCGCAGCCGGACCGCTACGGCGGTAGATACCGAAGACTGGGTGGTGCTCGACGATCGCAGCCTGACCGAATTTGTGGGATACGACCTGCTGGAAACGGTTACCAAAGTGGTCAAATACCGGAAGGTGAAGGCAAAAGGTAAGGAGTTGTATCAACTGGTGCTGGCCGCCACGCCTTTTTATGCCGAGAGCGGCGGACAGGTGGGCGACACCGGCCGGCTCAGCTTTGACGGCGAAGTGGTGGAAGTGACCGATACCCGGAAAGAAAATGACCTGGTCATTCACCTGGTGGACAAACTGCCGGTGAACATCGCTGCTCCTGTAACGGCTACGGTTAACCGCCAGCGACGGCTGCAGACCCAGGCGCATCACTCGGCCACGCACCTGCTGCATGCGGCGCTGCGCCAGGTATTGGGCAATCATGTGGCGCAGAAAGGATCGCTGGTGAATGCTGAGCAGTTGCGGTTCGATTTCTCGCATTTTGCAAAGCTGAGCGACGACGAACTGCGCCGCGTGGAGGCGCTGGTGAATGAGAAGATCCGCGAAAATATTCCCGTTGTTGTTCGGGAGATGCCGAAAGAGGAGGCCATCGCCCAGGGTGCTATGGCCCTGTTTGGTGAGAAATACCACGACCTGGTGCGGGTGGTGTCCATTGATCCTGCTTTCAGCATCGAGCTTTGCGGCGGCACCCATGTGGCGGGCACCGGTGAGTTGGGCTATTTCAAACTCAGGCAGGAAACAGCGGTGGCTGCGGGCGTGCGTCGCATAGAAGCGCTGGCAGGCGAGGCGGCTGAAGAATGGCTGCAGACGCAGCTACAGCAACTGCAGGCGGTGAAAGAGGCCCTGAAACAACCCGCCGATGTGCAGAAATCGGTGGAGCAGTTGCTGGCCGAGAACACCCAGTTACGCAGGCAGGTAGAGCATTTTGAGAACCGTGCCCTGGTCGGTATCCGCAACGAGCTGCTGAAAAAAGACGAGATCGTGAACGGCGTCAACTTTATTGGCGACCTGGTTGAAGTGCGCAGTGCCGATGCGCTGAAAAAGCTGTGTTTCGATCTGCGCAATAATATAAACGACCACGTGGCGGTGCTCTGCGCCAATATCGACGGCAAGGCATTTGTCGCCATCGGTATTTCCGATACCGTGGTGGCCGCCCGGGGGCTGGATGCCGGCAAACTGATCAAGGAAGTGGCGGCGCCGCTCATCAAAGGCGGTGGCGGCGGCCAGAAAAACATGGCCACTGCCGGCGGGCAAGATGCCAGCCGACTGCCCGAATTGATCGCAGCCATCCGCGAAAAACTCTGATTTTCAGCCTTTTCCCACCCGTCAGGTCCCACCCGTCAGGTGCCACCCGACGGGTGGGAGATTTTTTATCCGAAAAGTTTCGTAGATCGGAAGTGATTGCTATATTTGATCTACGAAAAAAGCCGTAATTGTTATGCGTATTAAAAAAATGATCCTTCCCGCCCTTTGCATGCTGGTTGCTGCTGTGGCAACAGCGCAGCCGAAAAGTAAAACGACCGAAAAAAACAAGCTGGGTGAATACGACAACATCGTTATCAAGTGGAAAGGCGATACCAAAGGTGAAAAAGGAGAGAAAGGGGATAAGGGTGACAAAGGAGATAAAGGCAGTAAGAACATCCGGTTGAACATCGAGATCAAAAACGACCTGGTTACCATTAATGGTAAACCCCTCGATGAATTTGAAAGCCAGGACCTGGCGGTGATCAAAAGGAATAACCTGGTATTTGACGGTAAAGACGGCCGTATAGTCATCGGGCGGGGCGCCCGTTCACCTTTCCAGAGCGGACAGGCGCTTTCGTTCAGCGGTCCCGGTAATTTCAATTTTGACAATGGCGGAGAAAACGCTTACCTGGGCGTGGCTTCCGAAAAAACAAACGGCGGAGTGGTGATCACCGAGGTGACCCGCGGAAGCGCCGCCGAAAAAGCCGGTTTGAAAAACGGCGATATCATTACGAAAATCGACGACAAACCCATCAGTTCGCCGGCCGAGTTAAGCACCACCATCAAATCGCACAAGCCCGACGAAAAAATCACTGTCACCTATAAACGCAGCGATAAGGAAGCCAGGGCCACCGCTACGCTTGGAAAGACAGGCGGACTCTACCAGTCTTTCAATTTTGATATGCCCGAATGGCGCAGTCCAGATAATTTCAATTTTACCTGGGGCAACGACCAGCCGAAAATAGGCATCCGCGCGCAAGACACCGACGATGCGAAAGGGGTGAAAGTGATCGATGTCGATGAAGGATCGATCGCTGAAAAAGCCGGTATCAAAGAAGACGATATCATCACTTCCCTCGACGGCACAGCCGTTAACAGCGTAAACGAACTGCTGGAGGTGTCGAAAGCCGCCCGCGATGCAAAAAAGATCAGCATGCCCGTGAAGTTTACCCGCGAAGGCAAGGAAATGACGGCCGATCTGAAAGTGCCCCGCAAGCTAAAAACGGCGGAGCTCTGAGCAACCAACCCACCTCAGCCACAACCTGGTTAAAAGCCGGCCGTTCAAACGAATCGCCGGCTTTTATTATGCGGGTCGTACATTTGTATGATGACCGGTTTGTCAGAGAAGTATGAAGTGGTGATCGGGCTGGAAGTGCACGCCCAGCTACTCACCAATACGAAGCTGTTCTGCGGCGACCCTGCGCATTTCGGCGGGGCGCCCAATACGCATATCAGCCCTATTACCCTGGGCTATCCCGGCACCCTGCCGCGCCTCAACGGGCAAGCCGTAGAATATGCTGTCCGGATGGGCATCGCCTGCAATTGCGAGATCAGCTCCAGGAACTGGTTTGCCCGCAAGCACTATTTCTATCCCGACCTGCCTAAAGGATACCAAACCAGCCAGCACATCAATAATATCTGCCAGGGCGGCCGGGTGCATATCCATGCCGGCGGCCAGGAGCGCGATGTGCAACTGCATCATATTCACCTCGAAGAAGACGCCGGCAAGAGCATACACGATGCCGATCCGTATAAAACGGCTATTGACCACAACCGCGCCGGCGTACCGCTTATCGAAATCGTTTCCGAGCCTGACCTGTTTTCGGCCGACGAAGCCTATGCCTATGTAACAGAGATCCGCAAGCTGGTTCGCTACCTGGGCATTTGCGACGGCAATATGGAAGAAGGCAGCCTGCGTTGCGACGCAAACGTGTCGGTCAGGTTGCGCGGTGAAAAAAAGCTGGGCACCAAGGTGGAGGTGAAAAACCTCAACTCCATCCGCCATGTCAAAAAAGCGATAGAGATTGAAGCTGCCAGGATGATGGCGCTCCTGGAAAAAGGTGAACCCATCATTCAGCAAACGCGCAGCTTCGATGCCGATAAGAGTATTACTTTTCCGTTGAGGGACAAAGAAGAAGCGAACGACTATCGTTATTTCCCCGATCCCGACCTGCCGCCTTTTGTGGTAACGGCCGAAAAACTGGCTGCCATCCGCGATACCATGCCGGCATTGCCCGAAGCGGTAAGACAGCGGTTTGAGTCACAGTACCAGTTGCCGGCCTATGATGCCCGCATGTTAAGCGACGACATCGGCCTGGTTCGGTATTTCGAAGCAGCGGCCTGCCATACGAAGCAGCACAAGGCAGTTTCCAACTGGCTTATGGGGCCGGTAAGAAACTGGCTGAATGAAACCGGGAGCGAGATGTCGCAGTTTCCGCTGCCGGCCGTCGCCCTGGCAGAATTGGTGGAACTGGTGGAAGCGGGCAAGATCAGTTTTTCGGCAGCCTCTTCGCGCCTGTTGCCTGCCTTGTTGAAAGATCCCGCAGCAGCTCCCGCGGCGCTTGCAGCCGGCCTGAACCTGCTGCAGGATGCGGGCGCTGGTGAAATCGAACGGTGGGTGCAGGAAGTATTGGCAAAAATGCCCGATAAGGTAGCCGAATACCGCAAGGGAAAAAAAGGCCTGATCGGTCTTTTTATGGGCGAGGTGAAGAAGATATCGAAAGGCAAGGCAGATCCCCAAACAACCACCCGGCTGCTGGAACAAAAATTAAATGAAAAAGTATAATAAAATGATTTCGGCGAAAAAATGGATGAGTGGTATGGCGCTGGCCGTTCTTATTACGGGCTTCAGCCAATGCAAGCAAAAAGATGGCGGCGGCAGTTTCAGCGTTGATGTTTCGTACAGCAACGCCGACAAGCTAACGCCCATGGCTAACCGCAAAATGCTGCTGGAGGAAATACCTTTTGGTCCCGATGCCAACCCGGTGATCCTCGATTCGGGCAGCGTAACCGCCGCCGCCGGCAGCCTGGTGCTGAACGGTAAGGCGAAAGAAGCCGGCCTTTACCAGCTATCGGTAGAGGGCGGCCCGGTGTTGGTGCTGGTGAACGACGCTGATAAGATCGATCTGTCGGTCGATCTGTCGAAGCATGAAAAATTCTACACGGTGAAAGGCTCTGCCGGCAGCGCCCACCTGCAGGAGTTCATCGACCAGTACAGCAGCCGCAGCATAGAAGTGAACAAGGTATTTGCGCAGCTCGACAGCCTGAAAAATGTAAATGCAGGCGATAGCCTGGTGCTGTCTGCCACCGAAGAAAAGAACAGGCTGATCGCTTCCATGAACAGCTACCTGAAAGATTTCCTGGCGAAAGCCGACAATCCCGCCGTGGCGATCTTTGCCCTGGGCATATCGTCGCGGGTGATGACGAAGGCCGATTTTGAAGCGGGGCTGAATGCCTGCCTGCAGAAGTTTCCCAATCACGGCATGCTGAAGAGCATGAAGCAGACCTATGAAATGCAGCAGGCACAACTGGCAGAGATAGAAAAACAGCAGGCCAATAAGTCGCTGGTCGGTAAAGAATCGCCCAATCTTACGATGCCCGATCCCAACGGCAAGAACGTGTCCATCAGCGATTTCAGGGGTAAATACCTATTGGTTGATTTCTGGGCAAGCTGGTGTGGCCCCTGTCGCCAGGAAAACCCCAACGTAGTGCGCGCCTTCGATAAATTCCGCAATAAAAACTTCACCATTCTCGGCGTATCGCTCGATAAAGAAAAATCGGCCTGGGAAAAAGCCATTGCCGACGATAAACTCACCTGGACGCACATGAGCGATCTCAAATTCTGGGACAGCCAGGCAGTGCCTGTTTTCGGCTTCAACGGTATTCCCTTCAATGTGCTCATAGACCCCAACGGCAAGATCATTGCCGAGAACCTGAGGGGGTTCGACCTGGAACAGAAGCTCACGGAGATACTGAAATAGGAGCGGCGGCCTGCTTGTTTCTACCCTTGGCGGACCTGGTTTTTCTTTTTCGGATTTAGCCCGATCAGCAGCGCAGGCAGCAACACGAGGTTGGTAACGGTGGCTACTACCAGGGTGAGCGACGTGAGCCAGCCCAGCGATTGCGTGCCTCCGAACCCGCTGAAACAGAAAATAACGAACCCGGCAATCAGCACCAGCGACGTATAAATAATACTGATGCCCGTGGAATGAATGGTGCTGATCACCACCGATTTCGGATCTGCCTCGCCGCTTTCCTGCTCCTGCTTGTAATTGACCAGGAAGCGGATGGTAATATCGATGGCAATGCCCAGCGCCACACTGAATATCAATACGGTCGACGGCTTGAGCGCAACACCCGTCCACCCCATGACGCCGGCCGTAATGATCAGCGGAATTACATTGGGGATCAGCGAGCAGAACAATATGCGCACCGAACGGAAAAGATATATCATGCACAGCGCGATGAGCAGAAAAGCCCAGAAGATACTTTCTTTCAGCCCGTTGATGATAAAGGTGCTGCCTTCCAGGAAAGTGATGCTGCTACCGGTCATGGTCACCCGATATTTGCTGGTGTCGAAGTACTGGCTGGCCTTTTGCTGAATGCCGGCCACGATTTCAGGCAGCCGTTTGCTGCCCACGTCTTTCATGTTCACGCTGATCCGGGTTTCCTGTTTGGCCGAATCCATAAACGAGCCGACCAGCTTGCTAAGCTGGTTTTTTTCACCGCCGCCGGCGGATGCGCCGCGAAGATTCAGGTAACCCGCTAAAAAGCCGATGTCGAAGCTGTTCGGCAGCGAGTAATTCATGGTGTCGCCGTCGTAATAAGCCTGCTTCGCGAATTTGATGCCTTCCGCAATGGATAAAGGCCGCGCCATATCGGGATTGGCGGTTATGTATTGCGACAGGGAATCGATCTGGCTGAACAACTGCAGCGGGTTTTTCCGGAGCCCGTTCTTTTGCTTGGTATCGATTATGATCTCCAGCGGCATCACGCCCTTGAAATGTTCTTCAAAAAACTTGAGGTCGGCATAAATGCGGTCTGTTTTCGGCAGGTCGTCCACAATATATCCTTCCGACCTCAGCCGCAGCATGCCCGCCAGCGCCGCTATGGTAAGCACGGCAGTAAGGCCATATATGAGCGACCGGTGGTTTAGCGACCAGTATTCCAGCCTGTCCAGTATCCGCAACAACCATTTGTTGTCGAGGTAACGGGTATGGCGTGCTGTGGGCGCGGGCAGGAAACTCAGCACGATGGGAATAAAAATGAGCGAAATGAAGAACAGCAAAAAGATATTGATGCCGGCTACCACCCCGAACTCTTTCAGGATGGCGCTTTTGGTCAGGGCAAAAACGGCGAACCCGATGGCGGCGGCGATATTGCAGAACAGGGTCACGATCCCCATTTTAGCCACCATTTTTTCGATGGCCGCTTCCTTATTGCCGCTCTCGCTGTACGAGTGGTGGAATTTGTTCAGGAAATAGATGCAGTTGGGAATCCCGATCACCACAATGAGCGGCGGTATCAGCGCATTCAGCAGCGTGATGCGGTAATCGAATAACTCCATCGTGCCCACTGCCCATATCACGCCCAGTATAACCACGGTCAGCGACAGCAGCATGGCGCTGATGCTCCTGAAAAACGCCAGCAGGATAACAGCCGAAAGGGCCAGCGATCCGATCAGCAGCCACCGCATTTCTTTGGCAATTTTATCGGCCATTTGGGTGCGTATCAGGGGCAGGCCGCTGTAATGCATCGTCAACTGGTGTTTTTGCCCAAAAGCTTCTGCTTGCTGCACGATGTTATTCACCACCCGTGTACGCGCGGGCGATGCCATGATCTGTTTGTCGATGGTAAGCCCCATCAGGTAAGCATGAGTAGCGGGATTATACAAGATACCGCGGTAGAAAGGCAACTGGCTGAAGCGGCGGGCGCCCGAGTCAATGGCTGCCTGCGAAAGATCGCCTGCGGGGAAAAGCCGTACTGTTTTGAGCTGTTCGCTGCTGTCGTTTTTAACCAGTGTCACGGCGCCGGGCACACTCAATATGTCCACCACGCCTTCGGCGCGCTTCAGTGCCGTTTGTAACGCGGTATAGTCGTTGAAAACCGGCGCCTCGAAAAAACGGTCTGTCTGTACGCCGATCACCAGCAGGCTGCCGTCTTCGCCGAACTTGTTCCTGAATGCCAGGTAATCCTGGTACTTCGGGTTATCGGTCGGGATGGCCTTGGCGAATTCATAGCTCATTTGCACCCGGCTGGCATGCCATGCCATAAAGGCACTGCACAGCAGCAGCAGGATCAATAAGGGAATGCGGAAACGTAGTATGAATTTGCCCAGTGAAAGCCACATAATTTGCCAGTTGATTGCCCGCAAAGAAAATCATTTTCACCCGTTTGCTCTATTTTTGCCCTATAACTACCGCCATGAATGTACACCATACCAGGGGGATCGTGCTGCGATCGGTCAAGTATGGTGAAACCAGTTTGATCGTATCCATGTTTACGGCCTTGTTCGGCCGGCAGTCATATCTCGTCAACGGGGTTCGCAGCCAGTCTAAAAAATCGGGTGCCAGGGGCAATCCTTTTCAGCCTGCCGCCCTGCTTGATCTTATTGTTTATCACCACGACCAGAAAAGTCTGCAGAGAATCAAAGAATATCGCTGGTCAACACTGTACAACCATATTTACGACGACATCTTTAAATCATCGGTCGCCACTTTTATGGTGGAGCTGCTGCAAAAATGCCTGAAACAGCCTGAAGAGAACCAGCCGTTGTTCGATTTCACCGAAGATGCGTTGCTGGCGCTCGACCAGGCGCCCCCCCTGGTGGTTGCCAATTACCCGCTTTTCTTTTCCCTGCACCTGGCAAATTTTTTCGGGTTTCGCATTCCGGATACCTGGAACAGCAACAACATATTGCTGGACTTGCGCGAGGGGCTGTTCACGCCCGCCGCTCCTTCTCATCCGCAATACCTTGATGCGGCGCACAGCGAAGTGGTCGCGCAATTGCTGCGCGTAATGCAACCCCGAGAGCTATCGGAAATACCGCTTACCCAATACACCCGACGCTACCTGCTGCAGTCGATCGAGCAGTATTATGCGGCGCAGGTGCCTGAATTCGGCCAAATCAGGTCATTGCAGGTATTACAGGAGGTATTGTAGCAACCGATTTAGAGGATCCTTTCAGTGGAGCGGCCCCGCAGCAGCACCAGCCCCGGTTGCTTGCTTTTCTCAAAGCTGCCCAGGTGCTTATCGAGGTCCAGGGCTTCGGCGCCAGCCAGCGTAGCCCAGTGCAGCGCCTGCTCGAGCCCGAGCTCGGGAAAATGATCCAGTAATACGAAAAGCTCGGCCATGAGATCGAGCGAATGATTGGAGGCCAGGCTGTCGGTGCCCAGCACCAGGGGATGGCCGCTGTTCTGTAACAGGTCCACCGGCGGCAGGCTGTCATTGATGTATTGATTGGCGCGGGGACAAAGGCAGAACCGAAGCGCGGGCCTCGCCTGCTGCCAGCTAAACAGGTCGTCGGCACTGGTTTCGGTATTGTGCACGAGGATCATTTTGCCCGCACGGGGCAGGTAAGGCATCACTGCCCGCAGGCTGCTGGTGCCCGGCGCCCGGAAAAAGCCAATGTCCACGCCAAGGGTTTTGAACAGGTCGTTGAAAGGACCGGTGCCGCGGCTGAAAAATTCATTTTCTTCAGCGCTCTCCTGGTTGTGCATGGTGCTGAGCGCAGTGGCGCCCAGTAAGCTGAACAGCGCGGGTGATACAGAATAAGGCGCATGCGGCGCCATATACGCGTTGCCCGTTGCCGCAAAAGCTTTCATAACACCAAGGGCCTGTTCATAACGGTCACGTGCACCCGAAGGAACAAATCCGCTTACCTCGATGAAATTGATATACCTGATCCTGCTTTGTTCTTTTACTGCAACACTGTTCGCGGTATTGCAGATATCGCCCACCGCAACCACGCCGCTTTGGTACATCGCGTTATCGGCTTCGTACATGGCTTCGCCGATGAGATCGGGACCGGCAAAGCGGTTCTTCATTACCGCCGTTAAAAAAGGCACCATGCCGGTGTGTTCGGGTATCATGCCTCTCATATGGCTGAGCTCGAGATGGCAATGGCAATTGACCAGGCCCGGCAGCAAAATGCCCTGAAGCGGCTCCAGGTCGTCGCCGGCTTCGGCTTCAGGAATCAGGTCGATCACCCGGCCGCTGTCGTCGCAAACCAGCACGGCGCCGGGCGCCGCGAATTGTGTGCCGTCAAACAGCCTGTCGGGCCTGAATTTTCTGATTCCCATGCTTAATTCTGTTAATTTTGCCCTCCTTTTACGAATGCTGCAAAGCTATTGGTAAAGTAAATTACTGCTATGATCGATAAACTGGATGCGATAACCGCAAGATTTAACGACCTGGGGGTGGCGCTCACCAACCCTGAGATCGTTGCCGACAACAAGAAGTTCAGCGCGCTGAGCAAGGAATACCGCAACCTGGAGAAAATCGTGCAGGCATATAAGAAATACCAGTCTGTTACCGGCGACATCAAATCATACCGCGAGGCTTTGCAGGGCGACGATGAAGAGCTGCGTGAGCTGGCCAAAGAGGAACTGCCGCAACTGGAAGAAGATGAGGTAAGGCAGGCGGCCGGCATCCGGCAAATGCTGATACCCAAAGATCCGCAGGATGAAAAGAACGCCATCCTTGAAATACGTGCGGGCACCGGGGGCGATGAAGCCTCGCTTTTTGCGGGCGACCTGCTGAACATGTATCTCCGCTATTGCAACAGCAAGGGCTGGAAAACGGCGATCCTGAGCGAAAACGAAGGCACCGTGGGCGGTTATAAAGAGGTGAACGTGGAAGTGATCGGCGATGACGTATATGGTACCCTGAAATTCGAAAGCGGTGTGCACCGCGTGCAGCGGGTGCCGGCCACCGAGGCCAGCGGGCGCGTGCATACCAGCGCCGCCACCGTGGCGGTAATGCCCGAAGCCGAAGAAGTGGATGTAGAGATCAGGGATGCCGATGTGAAGATGGAGACGGCGCGAAGCGGCGGCGCCGGCGGACAAAACGTGAACAAGGTGGAAACCAAAGTGATGCTGACGCACCTTCCCACGGGCACGGTGGTGGTTTGCCAAACCGAACGCACCCAGCTCGCCAACCGTGAAAAAGCCATGCAGATGCTTCGCACCAAATTATACGAAGAACAGGTACGTAAGCAGGAAGAAGAAATTGCCCGTCATCGCAAAAGCCTGGTAAGCAGCGGTGACCGCAGCGCCAAAATACGCACCTATAATTTCCCGCAGGGCCGGGTGACCGATCACCGCATCAACCTCACCGTCTATAACCTCGATACGGTCATGAACGGAGATATACAGGAATTTATCGACCAGCTCCAGTTCGCCGAGAACGCAGAAAAAATGACCAGCCAGTCGTAGCGGTAATTTTCAAAGACGCAGCACGCCTTTTCTTATATACGATTTTTTCGGCGTTTAAACAATACCTAAAAGCGGGTAGATTTTGTACATATCCATGCAAAACCTGCATCTGTATTGGGGCTGCTGTTAATTATTTTAAAAATAACCCGGCGTAAACATCGGGTAATGAAAACCTATCGTTACTTTGTATGGAAAGGAAGTGAAACGGTAAGCGAGGAGAATGGCAGATTTCAAAGTTCTTTAACGTTCGGCATCACACTTTTGGCAACGCTTTTGCGTTATAATAATAAAGTCGATTAAATTTTTTGACTCTCACATAAGCAGTCAATTTTCTCATAAGCAGTTAGTTTTGGTTACGGCCCCTGTTTCTACAGGGGCTTTTTTATTGCCCAATACTTATGGTAAAACCACATCACTGCCGCCAGGCCAAGTACAGCGCCGATCGAATCAAAAAGCACATCGGCCAGGTCATAGTCGCGGTTGATAAAAGGTGTACGCTGCAGTACCTCCACCAGAAACCCGTCGAGCGTGGCCAGCGCTGCGAGCGCAATTCCCCAACCCCATTTTTTTTGAGGATTTATTTTCCCGTTCAGGATCAGCCACGCGAACAGGGAAAACACGATGCCGCCATAAATACCGAAATGAACCAGCTTGTCGAAATGCGGGAACCATTCGATTTTTTCGTCGGGCATTTTGTCTTTGGGCCATAGCATGGCCAGGTGCGAGACCAGCAGCCAGCCAACAGGGATCCAGGTCTTGCGAAAAAACAAAAACATGTAAAAAGGTTCCGGGTTAGCCTACCAGCGACTGATAAGCGTCGGCAGTTAATAACGCATCTACGTCGGCCGGATTGCTCACCGTCATTTTGATCATCCAGCCGGCGCCGTAGGGATCGGTATTAACGAGTTCGGGGTTATCGGCCAGGGCCGGGTTCACTTCATTTACTGTTCCGGCCACGGGCAGAAACAGGTCACTAACGGTTTTCACTGCTTCCACGGTGCCAAAAACAGCTTCCGCATCGAGCGCTTTGCCGGCCGTTTCGATCTCCACGTAAACGATGTCGCCCAGTTCGCCCTGGGCAAAGTCGGTGATACCGATGGTAGCGATATTTCCTTCGAGGCTGATCCACTCATGGTCTTTGGTGTAGCGTAAATTGGCTGGTAAGTTCATTGCGGAGATTTTTGCAAATATGTGAAATCTATTTGGGAATTAACGACGGATCAGTCGCGCCCGGATGATTCTTACCGGCGTCAGTGGCCGGTCGCCTCCTGCCCGCCCGGTGGTAGGAACGGCCGCGATGCTGTCGACCACCGCCAGTCCGCTAATTACCTCGCCAAAAATGGTATAGGCCTGGTCGAGGTGCGGCGTGCCGCCGACGGTGTTATATACGGCGCGCTGGTCGGCGGGTATTGTTCGTCCCTTGAGCCGGAAGGTTTCCGTCGAATCCAACGCCGCATCGGTA
>JAKPBL010000029.1 GCA_029778965.1 Bacteroidota bacterium | reverse complement strand
CCACCACCGGGACGTCTTTCGCGCCGCGGGGATAATAAAGATCGAGGCGGCATCTTTCTGTTTTGTAGTTATCATATACCGTATCGGGATAATACAGCACATTCTGTTCGGTAACATAGGTTTGCTGCGCAGGCGCAGCCAGGTACAGCAAGCAGGAAAAGAAGAGAAGAATGGTTGATTTTAGCATGACGGGCCGGTTTGATTGGCGTCTCAAAATAATAAAACTAGTTATATTTAAAGCAAGACCACGCTGCCTGGTAAATAATGCATATGAAAACATTTTTGCACGACGATTTCCTGCTGCAATCACCCGCCGCCGTTCGGCTGTACCACGAGTATGCAGCGCCCATGCCTGTTGTCGATTACCACAACCACCTGCCGCCGCAGGCCATTGCCGCCGATAGCTGTTTTGAAAACCTGACCCAGGCCTGGCTGCAGGGCGATCATTATAAATGGCGGGCCATGCGTGCGCACGGTATTGCCGAAGAATTCATTACCGGGTCTGCGCCTGATCGCGATAAATTCATCCGATGGGCGGAAACCGTACCCTACACCGTTCGTAACCCGCTTTTTCACTGGACACACCTGGAGTTGAAACGTTATTTCGGCATCGACGAGCTGCTGACGCCTGAAACGGCAGGCAGCATTTACGACCGGTGCTCCGACATGCTGCGTTCGCCCGCCTACAGCGTCAGGAAGCTGTTGCAGATGATGAAGGTAAAACTGGTATGCACCACCGATGACCCCGCCGATTCACTCGAATACCACTTGTCGATGCGGCGCGAAGGCAGCGACCTGGTTATGTTGCCCGCTTTCAGGCCCGATATGGCCATGAAGGTGGAAGAGCCCGCTGCTTTCAGGCAATATGTAGCCGGTATTGCCAGGGTGTCGGGTTGCGCCGTGAATGACCTCGACACCTATATGCAGGCGCTTAAAAGCCGCCACCGGTATTTTGCTGCCGCAGGATGTTCGGTGTCAGACCATGGCCTCGAAGAAATATACGCCGACACTACCAGCGACGAAACGGCGGCGGCGCTGTTTAAAAAACTGCTGCAGGGAGAAGCCCTGGACATTGATGAGACCCGCAGCCTCAAATCGTGGTTCCTTTTTGCCTTTGCATTATGGGATCATGCGGAAGGATGGGTGCAGCAATACCATCTCGGCGCACTGCGCAACAACAACCGCCGGAAGCTGCGGCAACTCGGCCCTGATACGGGCTGGGATTCGATCGGTGACTGGGCACAGGCATCGTCGTTGTCGCGTTTTCTCAGCCGCCTCGATGAAAACGACCAACTGGCCAAAACCATCTTGTATAACCTGAATCCCGCGCATAATGCAATGATGGCCACGATGACCGGTAATTTCAATGACGGTATAACGCCCGGTAAAATACAATGGGGATCGGCCTGGTGGTTTCTCGACCAGAAAGAAGGTATGATCAGCCAGTTGAATACATTGTCGAATATGTCGCTCATCAGTCATTTCGTTGGCATGCTGACCGATTCAAGAAGCTTTCTGTCGTTTCCGCGACATGAATATTTCCGGCGCCTGTTGTGTAATCTTTTCGGAAATGATATGGAAGAAGGCGAACTGCCCCACGATTTTAACTGGATAGGACGCATTATACAGGATATATGTTTTAATAATGCAGTAGCTTATTTCAACTGGAAGAACTATTTTTAAATCCTTGAAAAAGATTGTTTGTTTCGGAGAAATACTGATGCGCATGTCGCCTGCCTTGCAGGGCGAATGGCTCAGGCAGCATTCGCTGCCCGTGTACCTCGGAGGGGCGGAGTTGAATGTGGCGCAGGCGCTGGCGCGCTGGCAGCAGCCGGTAAAATATGTGACCGCCATGCCGGCCAACAGTATGAGCGACGATATCAGGCATTACCTGGGCAGCCGCCATATTGATCACGATTCCATTGTGTACACCGGAGAGCGTACCGGCATTTATTACCTGCCGCAAGGCACCGACCTCAAGCACCAGGCAGTCATCTACGACCGGGCGGGTTCTTCCTTTGCGTCGCTGCGGCCGGGGCAAATTAATTGGGACGCTGTTTTTGCAGACGCCGGCTGGTTCCATTTTACGGCGATCAGTCCTGCATTGAATGAATATATGCCCGCTGTTTGCCTCGAGGCTGTGCAGGAAGCCCGTAAACGGAACCTGTTCATTTCGGTTGACCTGAACTACCGCGCCCGGTTGTGGCAGTATGGTCAAAAACCCGAATCGGTGATGCCTGCGCTGGTTTCTTATTGTGATCTAGTGATGGGCAATATCTGGAGCATGCACAGCCTGCTGGGCGTGCCGCTCGACGAGAATATACATACCAACCCGGCCGACGACAAATACCTTTCGCACGCACGCCAGAGTTCGGCATTCCTTTTTGAACAGTTCCCTGCTGTGAAGTTTGCGGCGAACACTTTTCGTTTCGATGTGGAGAGCGGCATTCGTTATTTTGCGAGCCTTGACGAACCCGGGCGTCAATACCAGTCGCCCGTATTCAAGGTGAAGTCGGTAGTAGATAAAGTGGGTAGCGGCGATTGCTTTATGGCCGGGCTGATAGCCGGCTTTTGCCATGGGTGGGCAGAAGGCGAGATCATTCGTTTCGCTGCCAAAGCGGCGATCGGCAAACTGCAGGAATTGGGCGATGCCACCAGCCAAACAATGGAAGCAATACTTCAGTCGTGAAGTAAGGCTCATGCCATATAAAAATAAAACATGCCTGAACGAACCGGTAAGCTTCGCTGGGGTATATGCGCCCTGGTATTTTTTGCTACCACCATCAACTATCTTGATCGTGCGGTGATCAGCCTGCTGAAATCAGACCTGGAAAAACAATTCAACTGGAGCGAGTCGGACTATTCGCAAATTGTCATAGCCTTCCAGCTTTCGTATGCGATCGGGCTGCTGCTGGCGGGTAAGCTGGTAGATCACCTCGGCACAAAAGCAGGGTATGCCTGGTCCATCCTGCTCTGGAGCCTGGCTGCCATCGGGCATGCTGCCGTTCGTTCCACCGGCGGGTTTGTAGTGGCGCGCGCGGCGCTGGGATTCAGCGAAGCAGGCAATTTCCCTGCGGCGATAAAAACCATTGCAGAGTGGTTCCCTGTCAGGGAGCGGGCTTACGCGACCGGTATTTTCAATTCGGGTGCGGCGATGGGCGCCATACTCGCGCCGCTCACGGTGCCCTTTATCGCGGTATCATTGGGCTGGCAATGGGCTTTTATCATCACCGGCGTTATCGGTTTTGCCTGGCTGATCTTCTGGCAGCGTGGGTATGCGAAGCCGGGCGCACACCCACGCATAACCGAAACCGAGCTGGCGTATATCAACAGCGACGCCGGCGAAAGCAGCACGCCCGATCTGTTGGAGAAACCGGTGTCGTGGCTTGCCATTATGCGTTTCAGGCAGGCCTGGGCATTTATTTTGGGCAAGTTCCTGACCGATCCTGTCTGGTGGTTTTACCTGTTCTGGTTACCGGCCTATCTCAAGGCGCAATACGGCGTTGAACAGACTGCCGTGGCATTGCCCGTGGCGTTGGTGTATGTGATGTCGGCCGTAGGGAGCGTGGTCGGCGGATGGCTGCCGCTGCACCTGATCCGGTCGGGGCAGCCGGTGTACCGCGCGCGTAAAACAGCCATGTTCGTGTATGCACTCGCGGCCCTGCCGGTTTTGCTGGCGCAGAAGCTGGGCGCCATCGATAGGTGGTGGGCAGTGGCCATTATTGGCCTGGCTGCCGCAGCGCACCAGGCCTGGTCGGCCAATATCTTTACAACCGTTTCCGATATGTTTCCCCGCAAAACCGTAGCATCGGTAACCGGCATGGGCGGCATGGCCGGCGCCCTCGGCGGCATGCTCATTGCCTTTTTGGCGGGTCGATTATTCGACCATTACAAGCTGCTGGGCAATATAGAACAAGGTTACTCCGTCATGTTCGTGGTATGTGGCTTTGCCTATCTCTTCACCTGGCTGCTGATGCATGTGCTGGCGCCGCGTATGCGGAGAGTGGATGTTTAATGGCGGCTGAAACTGATGCGGAAGCGGGCGCCTTTGCCGGGCCCTTCGCTGGCTGCCGTGATCGTTGCCTGGTGCCCTTCGAGTATTTTTCTTGTCAGGTAAAGCCCCAGGCCGGTGCTTTCTTCGCCGGCAGTGCCTTTCTGCCCCTTTTTAAGCCGCTCAAAAAGCGTGGCGCCCTGCGCTTCGGTAAAGCCGACTCCTTCGTCGGCAATATCGATGTACACTTCTTCTTCGGTATGACCGGTTTGAATATGGATGGCGCTGCCGTTGTGAGAGAACTTAATGGCGTTGTTGATGATATTCTTCAGCGCCTGCTGGAACATCTCGGGGGCGATCAGCAACTCGTAGTCATGCAGGGGCTGGAACAGGATGCGGATTTGCTTATGGCCGGCGGTGGGCTGCTGGTTCCTGATGGCATGGGTTAGACAGTTGTTGAGCGACGAGGGCAGCCTTTTCATACTGGTGGAAATGCTGTCGTGCTGCCGGATAAGATCCGCCACCTGCTGCAGCAAGTCTTCCTGCTCCTTGAGCGATAAATGAATATTCTCTATTACCTCCTTCAATTGCGATTCGTTGTGAACAACAGCGGGCAACAGGCCCGTCATCAGGCGAATATTCACCACCGGCATTTTAAGGTCGTGTGCGA
>JAKPBL010000334.1 GCA_029778965.1 Bacteroidota bacterium | reverse complement strand
GTTATCGTCGACAAGAACGTGCTGGAGGTATTTGTGAACGACGGTGAGTTGTACTACGCCATGCCGTTTGAAGGTGGTAAAACTGATAAGGTAGAGGCATTTGTCGCCGGCGGACGAGGCAACGAGCGGAAGACCCTGTTGAAAAAGCTGGAAGTAGCCGGGCTGAAAAGCATCTGGTAAGACCAGACGAACAGAAAATTGTAGGTATACAGGCAATGTCCGGAAGACACATTAACCGGATATTGCCTTTTTTCAGGCAGAATATTAACTGGATTAAATTTCTGTTAACAGAATTGATGATCTTTTGATTGAATTCAATTAATTTGGGCATCTGACGACCGACATATGAGAAAGGTTAGTACTGCTCTGGTTAGCGACGCCATGTTGCTGATGCAAATTCGTCTTGGTAACATCAGATCGTTTGATGCATTGTTCGAACGGTACTGGGAATGGTCCTATTCGGAAGCATATAAGCGCATTAAAAACCCTGAAGATGCCAAAGACATTGTACAGGATATCTTCGCCGATCTGTGGAAACGGCGGGAAGCACTTGATATCCAGAACGTACAGGGCTACCTGCAGGTAGCGGTTAGGAACAGGGTCTTCAAGCTGTTCCGGAAAAAATCAGTTCAGCATCCTTTTTTCGACTTTTTCCAGCACCAGCACCAACACCAGGCTGCTGAAAAGGCCGATTTGCAAGTTCTATGGAAAGAATTTGCAGCCTCCTTCGACAATATTGTCCATGCCCTGCCACCCAAGCGCAGGGAAATATTTCAACTGCATTTTATACAGGAGATGCCCTTTACAGACATTGCCTGCCAGATGGGGGTATCGCAAAAAACCGTTCAAAACCAGTTTACGCGGGCCATGGCCTCGGTAAAGACCTCGCTGGCCCGTATCTGTATTTTTCTCCTGATTTTCTCCTGCTGAAAATTTTTTTCCGGGGCCAGTGGGATTTTTTTCCATTCGCGGGTCAATAATAGCGGCTGGCCAATTATCAAGCGCACATGACTAAACAAGCTTTTGTTCAATTGTTGCAAGATTACCTGGATGGTAAGGTCTCTGAAGAGCAGAAAGCTTTCATTGAGGCCTATTATTTCCAGTTCGAAGACGAGCCGGATGGCCTTTCTTCGCTGGAACCGTACCAGCTCAGCGCCCTCAAAGAAGATATCCGGATCGGCCTTTGGAACCGCCTCGACTTTCCTGTGCGGGAGAAATTGCGGCAGACGCGGTTTAGCCTGCAATGGCTGGCAGTAGCTGCCGCCGTATTGGCGCTGATAGCCACCACCGCCTGGTCGCTGTTCTTCCGTACAGCAGCCGATAATAATACAGTTCCTCCTGTAGCGGCCGTAAAAAAGCCATTGGAAAATTCCGTCATATTTCTGCCCGACGGCAGCAAGGTGATCTTAACCGGCGGCAGCCGGCTCGACTATCCCTCTACGTTCAACGGGTTGAAAAAAAGAGAGGTGTTCCTTACCGGTGAAGCTTTTTTCGACATCGTACACAATACATCCATGCCTTTCGTGGTACAGACCGACAAGTTGACCACAGAGGTGCTGGGAACAGCTTTCAATGTGAAGGCAAATGCGGGAGAAGGGCAAATCGCCATTACCGTTACCCGCGGCAAAGTACAGGTCAAAGACAAGCAGCTCAATAAGGTGCTGGGTGTGCTCACCCCCAACCAGCAGATCGTATATGACAAAGTGAAGGTGGCCAGTACCTGCCTCCAGGTAGACAGCAGCGGCGTACTCGCCTGGAAGAAAGAAGACCTGTTCTGCAATAACCTGACCATTATGGAAGTGGCCGGCCTGCTCAGTGAGCGGTACCAGACCGATATAACCGTGGAGGATTCCACGATCCGGTCGCAGCGTTTTACCACTACTTTCAGCAAGTCGGAAAGCATCGATAATATCCTTAAGAGCATTTGTGAGTTCAACGATATCACCTATGCCTATAGTGGAAAAAACCATATCGTGCTGAACGCTAAAAAGAAATCTGATTAATGTTCAATAGAAATATGCTTATGCTTAAGGAAATATTACTGCTATAAAAAAAAGCCCCTGGTGACACCCAGGGGCGTAGCCTGCTTTCAACTGCCATTGA
>JAKPBL010000332.1 GCA_029778965.1 Bacteroidota bacterium | reverse complement strand
AAAGATCGGGCCGCCTGCCGAAATAGGCCAGCAGGCAGAACAGCACCGAGGCGGTGGCGGGCACCAGGAAGAGGCTGAACCTGCTGCCCATGCCGTCTGCTTCGCCGCGGCCGTTGAAATGAACGGGGATGAGCTCAGGCAGGCTGCTCCAGTACAACAGGGGCAATAGCCAGGTGGCGATCAGCAACCCCAGCGTACAGAAGAACAATATCTCCCAAAACGGTTTTTCGCTATCGCTTTTCATGCTGGTATTGGTATATAAAAAAAAGGGCCGCTTTCAAAGGCGGCCCCGGATTCAGGTATAAAAATAAGATAATCTGATTGATCAGGCTTCTGATTTTTCTTTTTTCGGCGAGGAGCTTTCTTTCAGGTGGAAGGTGATCTTGTTCGCTTCCTTGTCGAGATCGGCGATCAGCACGTCTCCTTCTTTGATCGTCATGTTCAGTATCTCCTCGGCCAGGGGATCTTCCAGGTATTTCTGGAGGGCGCGGTGCAGGGGCCTTGCGCCGAACTGCACGTCGTATCCCTTGTCGGCGATAAAGGCCTTGGCCTCTTCGGTCAGCTCCAAGCTGAAGCCGAGGTTTTTCAGCCGCTTCATAACGCCCTTGAGCAGGATATCGATG
Source organism: Bacteroidota bacterium (assembly GCA_029778965.1). Classification (GTDB taxonomy): domain Bacteria; phylum Bacteroidota; class Bacteroidia; order Chitinophagales; family Chitinophagaceae; genus Flavihumibacter. Next base: position 8,496 of record JAKPBL010000332.1, on the reverse strand, counting down.
ATCTCGAAGATATTCTCCTTGGTCAGCGAATTGAAGATGACCACATCGTCGATCCGGTTGAGGAACTCGGGTGAGAAGGTGCGCTTCAGCGCTTTTTCGATCACGGCCTTGTTGTTCTCATCGGCAGAAGCGGTACGGGCGGACGTAGCGAAACCAACACCCTCGCCGAAGTCTTTCAACTGGCGAACCCCGATATTCGACGTCATGATGATAAGGCTGTTCTTGAAGTCGACCTTGCGGCCCAGCCCGTCTGTCAACTGCCCGTCGTCGAGCACCTGCAGCAGGATATTGTAGATATCGGGGTGGGCTTTTTCGATCTCGTCGAGCAGGATGACCGAATAGGGCTTGCGGCGTACTTTTTCGGTAAGCTGCCCGCCTTCTTCATAACCCACATAACCCGGAGGTGCGCCGATCAGCCGGCTGATGGTGAACTTCTCCATGTATTCGCTCATGTCGATGCGGATCAGCGTGTCTTCGCTGTCGAACATATAACGGGCAAGACTACGCGCCAGCTCGGTTTTTCCGACTCCGGTAGGACCCAGGAAGATAAAGCTGCCCACGGGTTTCTTGGGATCTTTCAGGCCAACGCGGTTACGCTGGATGGCTTTCACCACTTTTTTGATGGCTTCGTCCTGCCCGATCACCATACCCCCCATATCGTCGGCCATTTTCCGGAGCTTGTCGCTTTCGGCCTGCACCATGCGCTTCACGGGTATGCCGGTCATCATGCTCACCACTTCGGCGATATCTTCTTCGGTAATGGGATAGCGTTTGTGCTTGCTTTCTTCTTCCCAGTTTCCTTTTGCTTTTTCGAGCTCTTCCTGCAGGCGTTTTTCGGTATCGCGCAGGGAGGCGGCTTCTTCAAACTTCTGGCTTTTCACCACGCGGTTCTTCTCATTCTTCACGTCTTCGATCTTGCGCTCCAGTTCCAGGATCTCTTCAGGCACATTGATGTTCTTCAGGTGCACGCGGGCGCCTACTTCATCGAGTACGTCGATCGCCTTGTCGGGCAGCAGGCGATCGGTCATATAGCGGTCGCTGAGCTTCACGCAGGCATCGATGGCCTCATCGTTATAGGAAACATTGTGATAGTCTTCGTACTTGCTCTTGATATTGGTGAGTATCTGGATGGTTTCTTCCACCGAAGGCGGATCGACCATTACTTTCTGGAAGCGGCGGTCGAGGGCACCGTCTTTTTCGATGTACATGCGATACTCGTCGAGCGTGGAGGCGCCGATGCATTGCAGCTCACCTCTTGCCAGTGCCGGCTTGAAGATATTGCTGGCATCGAGCGAACCGCTGGCGCCGCCTGCCCCTACGATGGTGTGTATTTCATCGATGAAGAGGATCACGTCGCGATTTTTTTCGAGCTCGTTCATGATGGCTTTCATGCGTTCTTCGAATTGCCCGCGGTATTTGGTGCCTGCTACAAGGGCTGCCAGATCGAGTGAGATGACGCGCTTGTCGAACAATACGCGGCTCACTTTCCGCTGCACAATGCGCAGCGCCAGTCCTTCCACGATGGCTGTTTTACCTACGCCCGGCTCGCCGATCAAAATAGGGTTGTTCTTTTTACGACGGCTGAGTATCTGCGATACCCTTTCGATCTCGTCTTCGCGGCCCACGATGGGATCGAGCGATCCGGCTTCGGCGAGGCGTGTAATATCGCGGCCGAAATTGTCGAGCACCGGCGTTTTGCTTTTGGCATTACCGGGCGCCTTCGATTTCTGCTGGCTGTATTTCTTTTCTTCGTCGTAATCGTCTTCGTTTTCTTCGGGGTACTCGGCGCGTACGTCGTTGCTTTTCACTACGCCCAGCTCATTGCGGAACAGGTCATAGTCTACATCAAACTGGTTGAGTATCTGGGTAGCGATGTTTTCCTTGTTCTTGAGGATACTGAGCATCAGGTGTTCGGTTTCGACCGTGGGGCTCTTCAGCGCCTTGGCTTCGAGCACGGTTACGCGGATCACTTTTTCGGCCTGCTTGGTAAGCGGCAGGCTGTTTATGTTCGCTATGTTTTTCCCGGTCTTGTCTTTCACTGCCAGCTCCACTTCCTTCCTCAACTCATACAGGTCCACATTAAAACTTTTCAAAATACGGACCGCGGTATTGTCGCCTTCCCTTATCAGCCCCAGCAACAGGTGCTCGGTGCCGATAAAGTCATTTCCCAGTCGCAACGCTTCCTCCCTGCTGAACGAGATAATCTCCTTAACCTGGGCTGAAAAATTGTTGTCCATTTTATAAGTAGTTGTGTGTTATACAATAATAACGAATATTTTTGAGTTTAGTTTGCGCTCAAAACCACTCATCACCACGCCATGCAGGTCAAAATTGATACCAAGGAAAAATTCCATGTCATTACGATACCGGAAGCGCAGATTACTGCTAATATGACAGATGAACTGGAGGCAAGTTTAGGCAGCTACCTGCAAAATGACGTTAAAAGCCTCGTGTTGAACCTGGCACCGGTGGAGGGTATGGATATAGCGGCGGCGGAAAAACTGGTGAACCTGCAGCAGCGTTTCTATGAGAAAAACGCATCTTTTGTGATTTGTTGTATGCAACCTGCCCTGGAAAATTTTTTGGCGGAGCAAGAGCTGCTGGATGTGATGAACGTGACACCGACGGAATCAGAAGCCTGGGACATTGTGCAAATGGAAGAAATTGAGCGGGAACTGCTGGACGATGGTGAGCCCGGATTTGAATAAACGGTGAATCCTGATTTGAATAAATTTGATTGCATAAGATGCTAGCGGTAACCATATTAGGCAACAATTCGGCATTACCCGCCTTTGATCGTCACCCTACCGCCCAGGTAGTGACGCTCGACGAATTCCTGTTCCTGGTCGATTGCGGCGAGGGCACACAAATGCAAATGGCCAAATACAAGATCAGGCGCAGCCGCATCCAGCATATTTTCATATCGCACCTGCACGGCGATCACTATTTCGGGCTGATCGGCCTCATCACCAGCATGGGGCTGCTGGGGCGCGAGACCGCGCTGCACCTCTATGCGCCCGCTGCGCTTGAAGCGCTTATCCGGTTACAACTCGATGTGGCCAATACCACCCTGCCCTATCCCCTGCACTTCCATGCCCTGGAAGATGGCCCGCTACTGGTCGGCAACGACCGTTTCAGGATAAACTCCTTCCCGGTAAACCACCGTATTCCCTGTTGGGGCTTCCGGTTCGAACAGGTGAAAGCCCCCCGCCGGCTCAATCCTGAAAAAGCCAGGGCGCATGCTATACCATCTTCTTTTTATGACCGGCTGAAATGGGGCGAGAATTACATTGGTAAAACAGGAGAGGTAATACAAAACGATTGGGTAACCGAACCTGCACCCAAGGGCAAGGTTTATGCCTACAGTGCCGATACCTGCTACAACGAGGAGCTGGCGATGCACGTTGCCGGCGCCGACCTGCTTTACCATGAAACGACCTACCTGAAAGACCTGGCCGACCGCGCCGCCATGCGCTTTCATTGCACTACCCACCAGGCCGCCGGCATTGCGCAAAAAGCCGGCGTCGGCCGCCTCCTGATCGGCCACTTCAGCTCCAAATACGACCGGCTCGACCAGTTCGAAACCGAGGCGAGAGAAGTGTTCCCGAATACAAGCCTGGCGATCGAAGGGGTGAGTTACCGGGTATAAGCCATCAATCGTACTTACGCCCCCCGACGAACATAATAGTGGCGAGATTGAAATTGAGGTTCAGCTCCACGAAGCTCTCTTTGACGAGTGGATATACTTTACTGCCGCGCTGCCCTATTTTCAGGGCGGCATTGTAGTGGTAGAAACGATTGGCGCTGGGCAGGGTAACGCCAACGGTGCCTGCATAGGCGGTCACCTGGTTACCGTCGAGAATGAGGTAGCTGCGGTCCATGTTAAAACCGACCGACCAGGTCGGCCCGTCCACATATCCCCACATGGTGCGCTTGGGCTTGGAATGGCTCAACCCCACCGCCAGGTTGCCGGCTGTCGTGGTGCGAAATCCGTCGCCGCTGTATTTTACCTGGCTCCAGTCTTGCCCGATATAATCCACACCCACCCGCCATGTATCGTTGTACATGGTTAGTCCGCCCGACCAGATAGCAGGGTATTTGAATGTGCTGTTCACCGATTTGTCTTGCACCAGGATATTACCCGAAGCATCTTTTACCGAATTGTCTTCCGTTTTGTTCAGCGTGCGCTGGGGCTGGTATGTAGCGCCGGCTATCCAATTCCATTTGCCGGTCTTGAACTGGTACTGCGCGCCGGTGTTGAAGACAAACTGGCCATAGTAGGTATTCTTATCCACCTTCAGCGTGGTGGCATCGTTGGTGCTCACCGTTTCGAGCCGGTTCACACTGCCCGACAGGTAGGTGATGCTGGCGCCGAGATTAAGGTGTTTTTTGATGCGCACACCGTTGGAAAAGAAATACTGGTTAAGTCCGCCGGTGCCGTCTATCACACTGGTCAGCTTACTGTCGGTACCAATCAGGTACCGGGTTCCCGATGTCATGTAATCGACCGAAGAATAACGGCGCAGCCCGAAGCTGGTTCCCCAGTTTTTGAAGAGACTGAAACCGATGGCGCCTTTTTTAATGCCGAAATCGCCGGCATTGAATCGCTGCGTTTCGTTGGTATAGGTCACCGATTTTCCGGTGAACGACAATTCCAGGATCAGGCGACTGACAGGCAGGCTGCCATAAGAAGCAGGGTTCAGTTCATTGAGGGTAATGACAGAAGGCATGGCCGCGCCGAGCGAGCCCATGCCGTTGTAACCGTTGTAATCGCGCAGTTGAACATCGCCGATCCCATAAGCCGAGTACATGCTGTTGATCCCTTTCTGGCCGGTGGCTGCTGTGGCGACCAGTGCTGTAAAAATGAAAAGACATAGCTGCTTCATGCAATCAGGATTGTTTTTTGTAAACAAGCAGGGTCAGTATAAGGCGCGACCGAAGCGATGCCGCCGATGCGGTATTGCCGACGAGCCGGGTTAGCGTGGAATCACCGCCGGCGCCTGTCAGCACCAGCCTGGTGGCTGTGAAATTGCTGGCCGTCAGTTGGGCCAGTATATAAGCCGACACATCGAAGGTATAACGGGTGTCTTTGCCATATACCTGGTCGATCAGCAACGATCCGTTCATGGCCTTGCCGTCGCTCGCTGTCATGGGTCCGGCCAGGGTGCCGTCTTCCAGTTGCTGGTAAAGCTGCAACGTTCGGGGCAAGGGATATTTCTCCATCGAGGCCGCGTTGGGCCTTAATTCGAGCGTGGCGCCCATTACCTTCACATAATCGGAGGCCTGCAATATGTTTTTGATACCGGGAAACACAATTTGGGTACGCAGCCGGTTGAAGTCTTCCACCGCAAACAGGTTGCCGGTAGTATTGCCGTCGACCTCAAGTTGCCGGTCGAGCGTAGCCCAGGGCGTACCGGAGAAACGCTGCACCACCTGGTTGAATTTATTCGGCGCAGCCGCCTTGTTAAAGGCGATCACCTGCGGCCGATTGACCACATCGTTGACATGGTAGTGCAGGTTCAGCTTCACGCTGTCGGTGAACTGCAGCAGTACCGAAGGCCGGGTGGAATCGCCGGCAATGCGAAGGCCCTTGAAATATTCAGTGAACTTATCGGAAGTGCTTACCGCATCTCCCCGCGAACGCAGCAGCCGGAACAGCTCATCACCGAAAGAGGGATTCAGCAAAATGCGGATGCTGTCGGTCGACAACGGCCGTACCACCGCATTGAATTCGCCCAGCAGTCCGCCATTGGCCGCTACGACCGATGTATTGTAGAAAGCGCCCTTCTCATTGGTGAGGCCGGCCGACAACCGGTCGACCGTCAAATGCAGGGGCAGGCTGGTGTCGCCGGTGAAAGCATGGTTCAGCTTCAACACCAGCTCCAGCGAATCGAATGCCGTATTGTTCGAGATATCATCCCAGGTCGGCAGCACATAACGGAGATAATGCGCGGCATATACCGAACCAAGCAGCGGATCTTTTGCAGCACCGGCGATGGCATAGCTCGACGAAGACGTCAAAAAGGAGTCGGGGCGGAAAGTAACGAAGCTGCCGGTAACGGAATCGACCTGGATGAGGTAGGGATTTTCAACAGGCGAAACGGTTTCGATATACTGCGCTTCTTTGGTGCAAGCCCACAACCCGGCCAGGAACAGGGCCACACATACATAAAGGCCGGTTTTACCCTTCATCTTTTTTTCGCAAAGAACAGCCCGCTGCGGCAAGTTTGAAAAGCGGTTCTATCAATGAATCCAGTGCTGCTACCAGAACAGGTTTTGTATCGACCAGCACCTGTTTTTGCGACGACAACCGGTTTTTTCATTTTGGTCGGCACAAAAGGCCGCTTGGTCGATACGGTTTGGAAAACCAGGCGCCATCGGGAAAATTTGCGCAAAATTCTACACGTGAAAAGAATAACTCATTTTCTGTTATTGTGCTGCAGCCTGTGGATAGCCGGTTGTACCAAAAGCGATAACACCGACGACCTGGTGGGGAATTGGGTAAGACGATCCGACTTTGAAGGCGTTGGCCGGAGCGAAGCGGTTGCAGCCGTTCTCAACGGAAAAGCATACGTAGGGCTTGGTTATAACGGCGTTGACCGCCTCTCCGATTTCTGGGTGTACGACAATACAGCCGATTTCTGGCAGAAGAAAGCAGATTTTCCCGGTACCCCGCGTAATTCGGCAGTTGCTTTCGCCGCCAATAACAAGATATACGTTGGCCTTGGTTATGACGGTGTGAATTATTTAAAAGACTTCTGGGAGTATGACCCGTCGGGCGATACCTGGAAGCGGGTGTCCGACTTCGGCGGCTCTGCACGGTACGATGCGGTTGCCTTCAGCCTGAACGACAAGGGATATATATGCAGCGGGTACGACGGCAATTACCTGAAAGATTTCTGGAGCTATGATCCCGCTTCCAATAGCTGGACGCAGGAGATCAGTCCCGGTGGTACGAAAAGAAGCGCCGCTTCTGTTTTCGTCATCGACCAGAAAGCCTATCTCTGCCTGGGCGAAAACAACGGCGCGTATGTAAATGAATTGTGGATGTACGATGCCGGCACCGCAAGCTGGACGGAAAAACGCAAGCTGACGAATGTAAGCAGCGAATCGTACGACGATAAATACACCGGCATCACCCGCGGCAACGCAGTTGCTTTCACCATCGACGGCAAGGGATATATCAGCACCGGCACCACAGGCGGTCTTACCGGCACTACCTGGGAATACAATCCTGCCGACGATACCTGGGCGCAGAAAACAGCTTTCGACGGCACTGCCCGCGAAGGCGCCGTCGGCTTTTCGGTGAACAACCGTGGTTATGTAACTACCGGTCGCAGCAGCAGCCTGCGCCTCGACGATACCCGCGAGCTGCAGCCCGCTGTCGCCAACGACACGGACGATTAAAAAGTCAGAACGCAAAAGAGGGAGCCGCGGTAATTACAGGATATTCCGCCTGTTCACCCGTTCCATCAGCAGCTCTTTATAGTGCTCGCTTACGGGTATTTCATGCTCGCCTATCTTCACAAAGCTCTTGTGGATGGATTCAATGCGCGGCAGGGATATGATGTATGATTTGTGCACCCGCAGAAATTCAAAAGGCTGCAGCCTTTCTTCAAGGTGCTTCATGCTCATGCGTGTGATGACCGGCCGTTTGCTCGATTGCAGGTGAATTTTCACATAGTCTTTATACCCTTCGATCAGCAGCACATCATCCACCGCTATCTTGACGATGTTGTATTCAACATTCACGAAGAGATAACGCGCGTCGTCGGACGGCTGGTTACCGGCATTGGCTGCCGGGGCATTTTTGGTGTTGAAAAATTCGAGGGCCTTCATACAGGCTTCCAGGAAACGGTCGAAGGGTACCGGCTTCACCAGGTAGTCTATCGCATTCACGTTATAACTTTCCAGTGCATACTGTTCAAAGGCGGTAAGGAAGATGACACGGGTTTTCCCCTTGAGCGAGGCAGCCAGTTGTATACCACTCAACCCGGGCATCTGGATATCCAGGAATACCAGGTCGACCGGCTTCTCCTGCAGCAGCCTGATCACGTCGAGCGCGTTCTTTGCCGTGCCTGCCAGTTCGAGAAACGGCACCTGCGCTATGTTGTCGACAAGAAGGTCGAGCGCCAGCTTTTCGTCGTCTACCGCAATACAGGTTAATTTCATGCGAGGGTGATTTGAAGCGAAATTCTGTAAAATCCATCTTTATCGGAAATGCTGAGCTGGTGCCTGGCGCCGTACAGGAGATTGAGGCGGCGCTGCACGTTGGCGAGACCGATGCCCGGTACCTTATCGGCACTGGCCGATTCCATCCCCGGCTCAAACTGGTTATTAACTGAAAAATGCAATATACCATCGCGCACCGCCGCTTTAACCTCTATTACCGGGCGGTTCATATAGCTGGCGCTATGCTTGAATGCATTTTCGACGAAAGGGATCAGCAGCATCGGCTCAATAAAATATTCTTCCATCGGCGTTTGCAGGTCAACA
>JAKPBL010000324.1 GCA_029778965.1 Bacteroidota bacterium | reverse complement strand
AATACAAAATTATTCAGCACCTGGTAAGCGATCGCCACAGCGCCCCATACCCACCCGGTAACGAAGGGCATGTACAGCAAAAAGGCCAGTGGCAGGAGGGTAAAGCTGATCTGCAGGGTAAGGTAGACAAACGGCAGGTCGCGTTCATCACGGATCAGCGATAGCAGCCATTTAGTAATCCGGCCTGTACGCGCGGGCGGCGTGTAGGTTGGGTCGGTCAGCGTGGCAAAAGGCTTCATGTCGGTTGGTTGCTTTCGGGAAATCTAGCGATTAAACGACGTATTGGCAAAAAAAGATGCAATATTTAATCTCCGCGAACCGGTTCTCTTACAGTAGCTGAAGCTGGTTGGCCATGTGCACCAGCGCAGCGATATTTTTGGCGTTGAACTTCGACAGCAGGTTTTTCCGGTGTGTTTCCACGGTAAGCACGCTGAGGTAAAGCCGGCTTGCAATTTCGCCGCTGGTGAGCCCGCCGGCCAGCAGGGCCAATATTTCCTTTTCGCGCCGGGTAAGCAGCAACTGGTTTTCATCGTTCGTTTTCATCGTCTGCATTACTTCGTCGCTCAAATACACACCGCCCTGCTGAACGGTGCTTATGGCCAGCAGCAGCTCTTCAGCGGTGGCGTTCTTCAGCAGGTAACCCGAAGCGCCGCTCTTGAGCATGGAGTCTATATAGCTGTGCTGGTTGAACGTGCTCAGGCCTATTATCCTGATCTCTGGGTACAGGCGCTTCACCTCCTTGCAGAGATCGATGCCGCTGGGCCCCGGGAGGTTGATATCCAGTAGAATGACCTCCGGCTGCTCCTGTGCCAGGAACGAAAGGGCAGATGCCGCGTTGGAGCCGTGGCCTAAAAGACGTACGTTGCTTTCATCTTTCAGCAAAGACCGGATGCCTTCAATGACCATATAATGGTCGTCTATGATAAAAACAGTGATCGGATTCATGCGGTAAATTCAATTAAAACAGAGGTTCCTTTTCCTGGGGTGGATTCAATATCGAGCTTTCCTTTCAGAAACTCCACCCGGTTCCTGATATTGCTCCACCCGATGCCATTGGTCTGCCCGATAACGGCAGGATCGAACCCCCTGCCATCGTCTTCTACCGTAACGGAAAAACGGCCATTGGCGGCGCTTACCTGTACCAGCGCCGTGGTGGCGGCTGCATGTTTGACGGAATTACTGACCAGCTCCTGTACGATACGGTACACGGTAAGCGATGCCATATCGCTGATCGTGGCCTGGTCGAGCGCGAGCGAACGGTAGCTGACCTTCAGTATACCGCTTGCCGTAATGTCTTTACAGAAATCGCGCAAGGCGGCGTCTATCCCGAATTTATTCAGGTTCTCGGGCATCATATTGTGCGCCACCCGCCTGATCTCCTTGATAGAACTGTCGAGCATATCGATGCTTCGTTCCAGGGTCTGCGTATTTTCGGCCGTGGCCGCAGAACTTCCCCTGATGCTGGTCAGCGAATGCTTGATACCGCTCAGCATGCCGCCCAGCCCGTCGTGCAGGTCTTTTGCCAGCCGGCTTCGCTCTTTCTCCTCTCCTTCCAGTACGGCCTCGGTAGCCGCCAGTTGTTTTTCCATTTCAAGCTCGCGAATACGTTGCTGCTGCATTTTCCGCTGGTTGTGCTGGTTGCGCAGGGTCAGCAAAAAAAACAGCAACAGCATCAGGGCCGCGGCCGCCAGCGAATAGTTCAGCACGTTCTTTTGCCGCAGCGAATGATATTGCTGCAGTATAAGGTTGTTCTTCCGGTCGGTTTCATGCTGCACTTCCAGTTCGGCCGCGTATCTTTTGGTTACCACGCTCGACAGGGAATCGCTGATGGTTTTGAAGGCACGATAGTATTTCAGCGCGTTCTTATGGTCGCCTGCCGCGGCATAATTATCCGAGATATACTGGAGGCATCCGCCCAAATGCGCATATTCGCCCGTCTGTTTCACTTCATCGTATAGGGCGAACAGCGCCTTGCCGGCGTCCGCGTACTCTTTTCGGAGGGTCAGAATATGCGCCAGTTGCAGTTCCGACTGGCGACGGCTGAACAGGTCGCCGTTTTGCACAGCCAGCGCATAGCTTTCGCGGAAAGCGCCGGCTGCCGAATCCAGCTTCTCCAACTGCATGTACACGCTGCCCGCTACCAGGTGATACGCCGTGCGGAAATGGGGTGATTCGGTGGCTGCATAATACATCCGGGCCGAATCGAGGTAAATCGACGAAGCATCCAGCCGGTCCTGTATCAGCAGGCACAGGGCCAGGTAGGAATAGGATTTGAACAGGTCGGAGCGTTTTTCGGTTATTCTTGACAGTGAGAGCGCCTTCCGGATATACTCCTCTTCTTTGTTGTACTCGAGCATTTCCCGGTAAAGGGTCGACAGGTTGAGCAGACCGTTGATGGCATCGGTCCGCGCGCCGGTTTGATCGAACAATGCCAGCGCCTGCAGGTTGGCTTCTACCGATTTCGGAAGATTGTTCAGCCGTTCATAATTTCCGCCCATCGTTTGGTACACCAGCGCTTCTACCTGCAGCCGGCCGGGATGATCCGACCGGCGCAGGTACAGCAGGGCGCTGTCGAGCACTTTCTGTACCTGCCCGTACCTGCCCTGGGCAGTGTAAGGGAAGGACAGGTTCTGGTAAATGATACCCAGCTCATAATACAACTCTTTTTCCCTGGCCTGATCGATGGCTTTCCGGTAAGCCTGGAAAGATTGCGCGGTATCGGTGTTCTCGTATTCGATCGCCAACTGCAGGCGGGTCATTACCTGCACGCTATCGGGCAGCTTCCTGCCCAACTCCGTTCGCAGGCTGTCGATGGTGCGGGGCGACTGTGCAAACAGGCTGGTCTGTACAATAACAAGCAGCACTCCCAGGAGCTGCTTTGGCAATACGCTGCCATGCATAAAGTAGTTAAGAAACCGGCCTGCACCCATTGT
>JAKPBL010000317.1 GCA_029778965.1 Bacteroidota bacterium | reverse complement strand
GGAGCCATGGCGAATATGTGGCCAACTCAGGGCTCATTGTGTCGCCCGATTTCCGCAAAAGCGGTGTAGCCAAACGCATCAAGGAATGCATCTTCCGGTTGTCGCGTCAGAAATACCCCGATGCCAAGATATTTGGTCTCACTACCGGGCTTGCCGTCATGAAGATCAACAGCGATCTCGGTTACGAGCCGGTGACCTATTCGGAGCTGACGCAAGACGAAGCCTTCTGGGCCGGCTGTAAAAGCTGTGTCAACTATGATATCCTGATGAGCAAAGACCGGAAGAACTGCATGTGCACTGCCATGCTCTACGATCCGAAAGACCATTATAAGCCTGAAGAGACCGCGAAAGATTTCAAGGAGCATTCGAAAGGCTATGAACGCCTGCTGCGCTTCAAGCAATTCCTGTTCGGTGATTTTTTCGGCAAAAAAGTCGATGCTACGGCGACCCGCGGTGGCGGCCGGAAAAAGTTCCACAGCCTTTTTCATCATTTTTTTAATTTCTAAAACCAACGCACCCGATGGCGCAGAAAGTTGTTCTCGGATTCAGCGGTGGCCTCGATACCACCTTTTGTGTGAAGTACCTGAGTGAAGACAAAGGGTACGAAGTACATTCCATCATTGTGAATACCGGCGGATTTACCGCCGAGGAGTTGAAACATATTGAACAGCACGCTTACAAGCTTGGCGTGAAATCCCACACCACGGTCGATGCCGTGAAAGGATATTATGACCGCATCATCAAATACCTGGTGTACGGCAATGTGCTGAAGAACAATACCTATCCGCTCAGCGTAAGCGCCGAGCGCCTCAGCCAGGCCCTGCACATCGCCGAGCATGTACAGAAAACCGGCGCCCAGGCAGTGGCCCATGGCTCTACGGGAGCAGGCAACGACCAGGTGCGGTTCGACATGGTTTTTCATATCCTGATACCCGGAGTGGAGATACTCACGCCCATTCGCGACCTGCGGTTGAGCCGTGAAGAAGAGATCGAATACCTGAAAAAAAAGGGCGTGAACATGAATGCCGAAAAGGCCATGTATTCCATCAATAAAGGACTTTGGGGTACCAGCGTGGGCGGAAAAGAAACCCTGCGCTCGAATGGCATGCTGCCCGAGGCCGCCTGGCCCACCCAGATGACAAAGGCCGGCCAGCAGGAAACCGTGAAGCTGCATTTCGACAAAGGCGAGCTAACGGCCATCAACGATCGAAAATTTGACCACCCGACCGACGCCATATTGCACTTGCAGTCGATCGCTGGTCCTTACGGCATTGGTCGCGATATCCACGTGGGTGATACCATCATCGGTATAAAGGGCCGCGTCGGTTTTGAGGCTGCTGCACCGATGGTGATCATCAAGGCGCACCATGCGCTGGAAAAGCACGTGCTTACCAAGTGGCAGCTCAACTGGAAAGATCAGTTGGCACAATTTTACGGCAACTGGCTGCACGAAGGCCAGATACTCGATCCCGTTATGCGCGATATCGAGGCTTTCCTGACCAATAGCCAGGAATCGGTTACCGGCGATGTGTTCGTAGAGCTGCTGCCTTATCGCTTTGCAGTGACCGGTATCGAATCGGCCTATGACCTCATGTCGTCGAAATTTGGTAAATACGGAGAGATGAACAGCGGCTGGACGGGTGAGGATGTTCGCGGATTTAGTAAGATATTTGGGAACCAGACCGCGATATGGAATGCGGTGCACGCCGGGGGAAAGTAGGAGCCTCGCTGTTTTTGCCGGCTTTTTGGTTCTCGTGCGGGTCTTTTGGTTCTCGCAGGGATCTTTTGGTTCTCGCAGAGATCTTTTGGTTCACGCAGAGACCGCAAAGGAGCAAAGACGCAAAGGCAGAGTGTATAAAAGTGTATAAAGAAAATGTCTTGTGGCGT
>JAKPBL010000025.1 GCA_029778965.1 Bacteroidota bacterium | reverse complement strand
GAGCCTGTAATCGTTTTTCAATCTACTTCCTATTTAAAAAAACGGGCCGCTCTTCGTGAGCGGCTTTTTTCTTTTATTAGTTCACTGCTTCTTCCACCAACGCCTCTTTCAGGTTATGCCGGCGCATGTCATAGAACCTGCCGTTTCCTTTGGTGCAAAGTGCCTGGAAATAATTCAGGGTTTCCTGCTCATGGTATTTCCCCAATAGCAGAATGCTCAGGGGAACGCCCGCACGCTGGTAGGCTTCCACCTTCTTACGGGTGGCTTTGTCAACACTGAACAACCCGTCGGTGATGATCACCAGGCGGGTTTTGCCTTTGTATTGCTGTGTGCTGTCAATCAGCTTATACCCGTCGCGCATGGCATCGCCGGCATTGGTACCTCCGTTCGGTTTCAGCCTGTCGATTCGTTTGTAGATCACGTCTTTTTCGTTGCAGGCGGTAAAGCGAAGCAGGGTTTCGGCATTGTCGGCAAAAGCGATCACCGAAATATTATCAACCGGCCGTTGCAGGTTTACCAGGTATTTCATTGCTTCTTTAAGGGTATCCAGCTTGTTTTCTTCTTTCATTGAATTCGACACATCAAGCAGGTACACCGTATGATGCGGGTCGGCACCGCGAATCTGTTCCCGTCTCCGGCGGTCGGCCGTATCTGCCGGGGCGGGTGCCGCCGGCACTTCTTCCGGTGCCGTCTCCAGGGCAAACCGGTAGGCAATGCGCGGTTTCTTCAGCAACACGTTTTGCGCGGTATCGGCGCCTACCCCCGCGGCCATCTTCATGGAATAATCCATGTTGCGCGCCAATGCCTGGCCGTCGGCACATTCAATAAACTGGTTATAATAATGTATTACGCTGTTATACCGGTTCACGAAACGATTGTAGTGGTCGTATGCTCTTGGTATCAGCTTATTGTAAGAAGCAGTATCGCTTATATACCAGAAAATGGTCGGTGGCATAAAATCATAAAAGGTCTTATACCTCGAATGCGGAAAAGCGCCATTGCTCAGGTTACCGAAACCATAGGTGTTCTTCAGGTAGGCAGCATCTTTCCCCTTGCCCGTAGCGTACAACACACGCAAAAGAGAGTCGTTGTGCCGGCGATGGCTGTTATCGCCCGCATATAATTCACCAGCCCATTTTTCCACCAGTTCGGTCGACAGGAGAAGCTCTGCCTGGGCCTGGCGTATAAGGGCTTGCGAGCGTAACGGGGGAAGCGACCGGTAATAGCTTTCCATCAACTGGTAGAGTTTTTTGGAAGCCGCATCATAACGTTCAAACCAGGGCTGCAGGTCGTCGATCAGCCGCTTTGCCCTCACCAGGCTGTCGTCGTTTTTGAACGCCTGCTGCTGCACATAATCAACCATCGCCTTATACTTGTACAACATGTTGTCAAACGCGATCATAAAGCTGGAAAAGCCCGAAACGATCGCTTCGTCTTTTATCGGGAATTTCGCCAGGCGCTCCTGCAGGTTCTGCTTTTCCCTGATAAAGGGCAGCAGCTTCGCTTCCCAGTCGTTGATATACCCTTCAGCGTCGGGATGGAGCTCCTTGTACTGCGAGAGATCACTCGACCGCAACCGCGCGCCGGCGCTTACCGATACATGCCAGCGATTGTCGTTTCTTTTCTGCAGGTTGTCGATATAGGCTTCTGAAAAAGACAGGATGTCATAATATATCTGCAGGTTTACCCGGCTGCTTTCATCCATGCAGGCAATGATGCTGTTGAGCGATCTTACCTGCTGGTTGCGGTCGTTCTGCGCAAAAGAAAGGACGGGCATGGCTATCAGCAAACAAATGACTGCGCGTTGTACCCGGCACATACGATCGTTTAAAACAATTCCTTCACCACTTTATACACCAGCTTCGGTTTGCCAAGCGTATAATAGTGCAGCACTTCCACACCCGCTTTTTTCAGCTCCCTGCTTTGCTGCAGCAGCCATTCGGTACCGACTGCTTCCACCTCTTCGTCGGTTTTTGCTTTGGTGATCGCCTGGCTCAGCTCCATGGGCATATCTACGTGGAAGACCCGTGGCAGCAGGGTTAGCTGTTTGCGGGTATAAATGGGTTTCAGCCCGGGAATAATGGGCACGGTGATGCCGGCTTCCCGGCATTTTTCAACATACGCAAAATATTTCTGGTTGTCGAAAAACATCTGGGTTACCACGTATTCGGCGCCCGCGTCTACCTTGGCCTTGAGGTGCTGGATATCCATGGCCAGGTTGGGCGCCTCGAAATGTTTTTCGGGATAACCCGCCACGCCGATGCAAAACTTGGCATTGCCATAGTCTTTCACCTCTTCTTCGAGATAGATGCCCTGGTTCAGGTTCGTTACCTGCTTCAGCAGGTCGATCGCGTACCGGTTACCACCCGGCTCCGGTTCAAACGACACCTCGTTTTTAGCGGCGTCGCCGCGCAGCACCAGCACATTGTCGATACCCAAAAAGGCCAGGTCGATCAGCGCATGCTCGGTTTCTTCGCGCGTGAAGCCGCCGCAGATCAGGTGAGGAACGGGGTCGACCTTGTAGTGCTGCATAATGGCGGCGCATATACCGACCGTTCCGGGGCGCTTCCGCACCTCGATCTTCGAGAATGAGCCGTCGGCCTGTTTTTTAAACATGGTTTCGCTGCGGTGGTAGGTAACATTGATGAAAGAGGGCTTGAACTCCATCAGCGGATCGAGGTGGTCGTATATGGCCTTGATGCCCTTTCCCTTCAGCGGCGGCAGTATCTCAAAAGAAACCAGGGTCTTTTTTGCCTGGTTGATATGGTCGATAACCTTCATGTTTCTACAGGTATGCTTGAACTATCGGCAAACTTAGCACGGCATTATCAATTAACAAGGTATTTTTGCCAAAAGCATCGCGTTGAACCAGGTTATACAAACCAATGAGCTCGTTAAAACATACGGCCGCCGCACGGTGGTGAACCATGTGTCTGTCAATGTAAAGCAGGGAGAGATCGTCGGTTTGCTGGGACCCAACGGCGCGGGCAAAACCACCACCTTCTACATGGTGGTAGGGCTGATCAAACCCGACGAAGGCACGGTGATGCTCAACAACGAAGACATTACCCGGCTGCCCATGTACAAGCGCGCCCAGCTTGGTATCGGCTACCTGCCACAGGAAGCCTCCGTATTCAGGTCGTTATCCGTCGAAGACAACATTCGCGCCGTGCTCGAAATGACCGGACTGAGCAAGGCTGATCAGCGGCAGAAACTCGAAGACCTGCTCGATGAGTTCCGCCTGCACCATGTACGCAAGAACCGGGGCGACAGCCTGAGCGGGGGTGAACGCCGCCGTACCGAGATCGCCCGGGCGCTGGCCGTGAATCCGAATTTTATCCTGCTCGATGAGCCTTTTGCCGGTGTGGACCCCATTGCAGTGGAAGACATCCAGACCGTGGTGGCCCGCCTCAAATTCAAGAACATCGGCATTCTGATCACCGACCACAACGTGAACGAAACCCTCTCCATCTGCGACCGCGCCTACCTGCTGATCGAAGGAAAGATCTTCAAGCACGGCACTGCCGAAGAGCTGGCCGCCGATGAGCAGGTGCGCC
>JAKPBL010000279.1 GCA_029778965.1 Bacteroidota bacterium | reverse complement strand
CTGCGGCAGGTGGCCCTGGTAACACTGATGGCGCATATGGGCTGCTTCGTGCCGGCCGACGAAGCGCTGGTCCCGCTTACCGATAAGATATTCACCCGGGTAGGCGCATCAGACAACCTGAGCGGCGGCGAATCGACCTTCATGGTGGAAATGAACGAAACGGCCAGCATCCTGAACAATGTCACGGAACGCAGCCTGATACTGCTCGACGAGATCGGCCGCGGCACCAGCACTTACGACGGCATCAGTATTGCCTGGAGCATTGTCGAATACCTGCAGCAAAGCCGGGAAATGCCGCTGACGCTTTTTGCAACGCATTACCATGAGCTGAACGAACTGGAAAACAGGTGGCCCCGGATCCGCAATTACCATATCACCAATAAAGAGGCGGGCAACAAGATCGTCTTTTTGCGCAAGTTGGCGCCCGGCGGCAGCACACACAGTTTCGGGATACATGTTGCCCGGATGGCGGGCATGCCGGCTGCACTGATCAAAAGGGCCAATGAAATACTGGCGCAACTGGAAACCCAGCATGTAGACGATGAGCCGGGAAAAACAACCGCCGGCAAAGTGGCGGCACTGACCGGTCCGCAGGTACAGCTCTCCATATTCGATGCCCACTCGCAAACCTTTGAAACGATCAGGGCAATGCTGGAAAGTACCGATATCAACCGGCTTACGCCGGTAGAGGCGCTCCTGAAACTGCAGGAGATCAAAAAACAGCTCGGCTGATAAGCCATTAACCGATTGTATTTACATTTATCGTATGCTGGAACATTTCCCCTTTTACCTGGCACTGATCGTGCTGATCGTACTGCTTATCATGCTGGCCAACAAGATCAGGGTTGCCTACCCGGTACTGTTGGTGCTGGCAGGGCTTGCCTTCTATTTTATACCGGGCGCTCCCGTGCTGAAAATCGATCCCGAGCTCATCTTTATCATTTTTTTACCGCCGCTCTTATATGAAGCCGCTTGGGCCAATTCCTGGAAGGAGCTTTGGCACTGGCGTCGCATCATCGGCAGCTTCGCTTTCGTGGTGGTGTTTCTTACCGCCATTTCGGTGGCGGTGGTGGCCAATGCATTCATTCCCGGTTTTTCACTGGCGTTGGGCTTTTTGCTGGGCGGCATTGTATCGCCGCCCGATGCTGTGAGCGCGGCTGCCATTCTGAAATTCGTGAAGGTGCCGAAGAGAATGTCGTCGATCCTCGAAGGCGAAAGCCTGCTGAACGATGCTTCTTCACTGATCATTTTCCGCTTTGCCATGATAGCCGTGGCTACGGGACAGTTTGTGTGGCAGCAGGCTGCGCTCAGCTTTGCCTGGATGCTGATCGGCGGCGTGGGTATCGGCCTTTTTGTAGCGCTGTTGTTTTTAAAGGCGCACAAATGGCTGCCGACAGAAGTGAACATGGACATCATCCTATCGCTGGTTACACCGTATGCCATGTACATTGGTGCTGAAGAAGTGCACGCGTCAGGCGTGCTGGCGGTGGTGAGCGGCGGGCTCTTCCTCTCCTATCATCGCCATAGCTTTTTGAGTGGCTCGGCAAGGCTTCGGGGCGAAACTGTTTGGCAGAGCCTGGTATTCCTGCTGAACGGGCTCGTTTTTCTACTGATCGGCCTTGATCTTTCAGAAATCATATCCGGCTTGCACCAGGAAGGCATCAGCATTTATACCGCCACCGGCTACGGGCTTTTAATAACTGCGGTGCTCATCGTCGGCCGGCTGCTGGCCGGTTACGGAGCGGTGATCGTTACAAAGCTCGCAAGTTATGTTATTACGGTTGCCGACAAGAACCCCGGGATGAAAGCGCCCCTTGTATTGGGATGGACCGGTATGCGCGGCGTGGTTTCGCTCGCGGCGGCGCTTTCCATACCAACCGTTCTGGCCGATGGAAGCCCTTTCCCGCACCGGAACCTCATCTTGTACATCACTTTTGTGGTTATACTGGTAACGCTTGTACTCCAGGGGCTAACCCTGCCGGTGCTCATCAAAAAACTACAGCTTCCTGTATTCAATGACCACTTGCCGGAAGAAGAAACGGAAGAGCTGATACGTGAAGCACTGGCGAAAGAATCGCTGGATTACTTGCAAAGCAACCACCCCGACCTGTTGACTGAAAGTGTTTACCTGCAGAAAATGGCGCGGCAATGGAAAGCGCAAATCAATCCGGCAGAACCTTCAACCATGAACAGCCAGGTGAAAGCCGTGTATTACAAAATCCTGGAGAAGCAACGCCAGTGGCTGATCGCCCGGAACAACAGCGACGAACGGATAGACGAAGAAATCGTGCGGCACTTTTTGCATCAGCTCGACCTGGAAGAAGAAAAATTAAAAGCGGAGTGATGGGGGTGAACAAAAAATTCGGCCAGTCGCCCGACGCAAGCAGGAAGGGGCAATATGCAGGCCTTCCCAATTACAAAGACGGGCAGTTTCAGAACCAGCTACCTACGCCGGCCCTGGCAGAAGGGCAATCCATGGGCCGCGTACTGTTTGATTTCATCCGCAAGCGTCCTTTTACGGAACCCAGGCACAGCCTGCCCTTCGTTAAAACCGACCTGAAGAACCTGCGCCGCGAAGCGAACCTGCTGGTCTGGTTTGGGCACAGCTCCTACTTTATACAGCTCGACGGACGGCGTTACCTGGTGGACCCGGTTTTCAGCGGCAATGCCTCGCCGCTGCCAGGCTCGGTCAAAGCGTTTTCGGGCAGCAATCATTACCAGGCCGGCGACCTGCCGGAAATAGACCTGCTGCTGATCAGCCACGACCATTGGGATCACCTCGATTACGACAGCATCCGGCTATTGAAGAGCAAGGTGAAAAGCGTTGTCTGCGGGTTGGGCGTAGGCCAGCATTTTGAATATTGGGGCTGGGACAAGAAAAAGCTGACGGAAAAGAACTGGTATGAAAGTATTGAACCGTCGCCCGGCGTCAAAATAACACTGATGCCCGCCCGGCATTTTTCGGGTAGG
>JAKPBL010000271.1 GCA_029778965.1 Bacteroidota bacterium | reverse complement strand
TTTATAGACGTGCACAGCACGGAAGGAAAGGGAACCAGCTTTATCATCAAGCTGCCGTTGTATGCAGAAGAATAGGCAGGGGGTTACAGTTTCAATGTGCCTGTTTCCCCTTCTTTGTATTGCTCGCCTTTTACTATCGCTTTGAACATACCTGCAAACACCACCATTTTACTGGAAGAATTGTTCCAGTAAGATGCTTCTTCGGTAAGCACTTTCAGCATGCAAAGCTTGGGATCGTCGAGTCCGCCCGGAAACCAGGCTTTCATCAGGGGGTTCCAGTGCGCTTTCATTGTTCTTTTATCAATGACAATACGGCATATACCGGAGATGTTGAGATAGGTGTTTTTGCCCGGGTGCGCATAGATCAGGTTCACCTGGTTATCTTTCGATACTTCCTGTATTTTTTCGGAAAACTCGTTTGTAAAAAACCAGATATTATTTTCTTCATCGACATGTACAGTGGCCATAGGGCGGCTGCTTACTTTCCCACGCTCATCGACCGTGGTGAACATGCATACCTGCACATCGTTGATCATCGATTGGATGTTAGGGTCCATAGTGACTTTTAGGAGCCTGGTTTAAAATCTTGTGCCAGCGCGGCGGGGATCCATACCGACACGCTCCCGGCAGCGCAGTGAAAATCGGCGCCTCCCTTTTCATTGAGGGTGATCTTTTCCCCGCTTTTTCCCAATGCATCGATCATGATTTCCCCTGCATGCGCCTCCCCCAGCTCCATGTATTTGAAACCCTCTGCGCCGTTCGAGAGAAGTACGGCGAGCCCATTCCTGCTATCGGCAGGTTCGCCTTTTCTTATCCAGCCGACGCAATTGGGGTGGTCGAAATAATCGACCTGCTCCCCCCTCGCCAGCCGGCTCCGGATGGGTAGTAATATGTCGAGCTCGGGCACACGCGACAGCCATATCTCGTAGTCGTTGCCATCGGTACCCTTGTCGGTATAATGTGCATCGTACAGGGCGGGGTAAAACACGCAGGGTATGCCGTCTTTGCGCAATAAGATCAGTGCATAGGCAAGGGGCTTGAACCAGGCTTGCACAGGTGATTCCAGTTCCTGCAGCGGTTGAGTGTCGTGGTTATCGACCAGGGTTATGGCGCGGTCGGGCATTTGCTGTAAGAGGGAATTATCGAAAATGGTTCGCAGGTCGAACTTATTACCCATCGAAGAGGCAAGAAAAAAACGTTGGTGCAGCGGTGCGTCGAAGAGTTGAAGTTTTCTGTCGGTGGCTTCTATATAGCGAATCAACGGCTCTACGTCGTGGATATTCCAGTATTCGGCAACGATGAGCAACTGGTCGTGTGCCAACTGCTGCATGTATTCGGCCCATTCTTTGATGAAACCGGGGGTTATGTGTTTTACCGCATCGAGCCTGAACCCGTTAACGCCGGTGGTTTCCATGTACCATTTCCCCCAATATTTAAGCTCTTCCCGAACGGCCGGATTTCTGAATTCGATGTCGGCATTCATAAGATAGTCGTAATTACCGAGCTCATCTTCCACGAGATCTTCCCAGGCATCGCCGTATTCATTCTGTATGGAAAAGATGCCTCCCTCGTTCAGGTCCTGCGCCCAGTCGATGCCGCTAAAGCAGCGATGGTCCCAGATGAAGGAAGAATATTTTCCCTTGCGGCCCGGGAAGGTGAATTTTGTCCAGGCCTCGATGTCAAAGCTGTCGGAAATGAATTCGTTCCTGTTTGTGGGGTTCACTTTTCTGACCGTGAATTTTTCGAGTTCGTCGGCGCCGGCCTTGTGGTTGAATACCGCGTCGGCGAGCACGCTTATGCCTGCTTCTCGGCAGGCCTTCACTGCGCGGAGGTATTCCTCGCGGTGGCCGTATTTGGTGGGAATTGATCCTTTCTGGTCGAATTCGCCGATGTCGAACAGATCATAACAATCATACCCAACCGAAAAGCCACCCGAAGCACCTTTATAAGCGGGTGGCAGCCAAACAGCGTTGATGCCTTTTTCGACGAGATGCGGAATCTCTTTTTCCAGGTGATTCCAGAGAGACTGGTCATTGGGGTAATACCAGTGAAAGAACTGGATCATGGTAATCGGTTGCATATGGATGGGTTATCGGTTGAAACTGAAAATGGCCTGGTCGGGATTGGGTTTGCCGGCCAGGTGGTCGCAGATCATCTGAGCCGCGACCATGCTGAAAGTGATGCCGTTACCTCCGAAGCCCAGTGCAAAATAAGTGCGCGGCCGCTGGCGGATGCTGCCGATATACGGCAGTCCGTCTTTTGTTTTGGCGAAAGCGCCTGCCCATTGAAAGTCGGGTATAAAGGGTATATCGGGAAACTTTTTGGCGAAAGCCTTCACCAGCTTTTTTGTTTTTTGCGGAATGCGCGCATCACGCTTGTCGGGTGCATAAAAATCGTCATCCAGTCCGCCTATTAAAATGCGTTTGTCGCTGGTGGTACGCATATACAGGTACGGATCGGCGGTTTCCCAGATAAGGCAGCTCCGGTACCAGGGCTGCTGGTTGGGCATTGGCTCGCTTACCGTGGCATAGGTGGCGTGAATGGTTTCCACTTTCTGCGGAATGTATTTTTGCGACTCGTAACCGCATGCAATGACAAGGTATTTGCCCGTGATTTTTTTGCCGTTGTGGGTGGTCACCTCCACCGATCGGCGCGGGTGCCGGATCTCGGTTACCGCTGTGTTATCGTAAATGACTGCGCCGTTGCGAAGACAACTTTCCAGCAACAGGTGGCAGAGCAGGTAAGCGTCGACCTCTGCACCGATGGTTGAATAGATGGCGGCAGGTGCAACGAAGCCGATTTTATCTCTTATCATGTTTTGGTCCCACCACGCCACGGGAAAGCCTTCTTTCCTGCGAAGCAGGTATTCTTTTTCGAGGCTTTTTACGTGCGAAGCGAAGCTGGCGTATTGCAGGCTTGGTCTTTTTTTATAGGCAGCCTGCATGTGAAAGCGATCGCATAACGTGCGGAGGCGCTGAACGGCATCTGCACAATACCAGTATGCTTTTACAGCGCCGGCATAACCGGCTTTTAGGGCCAGTTTGTGCAGTGGCGTATCGATTTCATATTGCAGTAAGGCGGTGCTGGCGGCAGTAGACCCCATGCCGGCGTGGCGCCTGTCGATAATGGTTACGGCAAAGCCGGCGTTGACCAGGTGCCAGGCGACCAGCGCGCCGGTGATGCCCGCACCCATAACAATGACATCTGTTTTGCCGGCTTCGGCAATGGAAGGATAGCTGTTGATCAAGCCATTCTTGAGCAGCCAGTAGGGACTATGCGAACGGAGGTCCATATGTTTCTTTAAGCGCTTATTTCTTTAGCTTCCCTTTTTACAATAAAAACCGCGGTGTCGTTCGGCTGTATGCCTTTTCCGTATTGCAGTGCATATGCCTTGGTGAAAGCCGCGCCGAAAAAGAGGATGACAGATGAATAATAAACCCATGCCAGTATGATCATAACGGAGGCCGCCGCACCATAGGTGAAGCCGTAATCGGCGGTGCCGATATAAAAACCGATCAGGAATTTTCCAACCAGGAACAGCAGGGCGGTAAAGGCGGCGCCCCTGAAGGTGTCTTTCCAGGCCATGTGCGCATCGGGCAATACCCTGAAGATAATCGCGAACAGGGTAGCGATAGCCAGGAAGATCAGGATGATATTGACGATATATACCGCTACGACGGCCACGCCGGGAAATAGCTGCATCAGCCTTGCGTTGAACAAATCCATCAACGCATTTACGATCAGCGACACGATCAGTACAAAGCTGGTGGCTACCACTAATGAAAAAGAGAGCAAGCGGTTGAGCAAGAGCTTAACCAGGCCTTTTTTCGGTTTGGCGCGCACTGACCAGATGTAGTTGATGGAACTCTGTATTTCAGTGAATACGCCGGTGGCGCCTATCACCAGCACTATAATACCGACAATGGCGCCGGCAACGGTGTTATCGGTTCTTTGCACATTCCCGATAATCGATTGCACCTGCAGGGCGGTTGAGCTGCCGAGCAATCCTTTCAGTTGCGCAAAAATTTTGCCCTGTACGGCATCGCGTCCGTAGAAGATGCCGGCGAAGGAGATAATGAGAAGAAGCACCGGCCCCAGTGCGAAAATTGTATAATACGACAATGAAGCGCTTAGCTTGAAACCATTGTCTTCGATAAAGCTTTTACCGGCGGCGCCCAGGCACCTGAAAAATTTTTTTATTCCAGTCATGAAGGCTGATTTCAGTCATCCGGGCAGGCCAAAGAAATTGTGCCGCCGATTTTACCCGGACCGTAGCAGCGGTTGTCAATATATCGGGGAAATCTTTTCTCAATACCGGCGGCCTTGGCGCCGGCACCGGATTTTAATAAAGTACTGCAAAGTATTTAGTCATACTAAAAATACAGGTCATGAGAAGTTTGCTATATGTAATTGCGGTAATCCTGGTAATTGGATGGTTATTGGGTGTATTTGTGTACAGTGCCACCGGCCTTATTCATATCCTGCTGGTGTTGGCGGTGATATCTGTGTTGTTATCACTGATTGGTCGCGGCGCTCAATAGGAA
>JAKPBL010000270.1 GCA_029778965.1 Bacteroidota bacterium | reverse complement strand
CATATCGATGGCGCGGTGCAGGGCGATCCCGTCCTGTACCGGTAACGGATAGCCGAATCTTGCCGCGCCTTTTACCAAGTCGCTGATCATATTGCCCGTAAGCACCCCCGGCGCGCGGAAAGAAAGATAGGCATGCGCAAGAAAGTTCATAGAAAACTAAGTTACTGCATGCAGGCGGTTTCCTTTTCTCTAATTTAACCGAGACTTAACCACACTTTATATTCCATTTAACACTTCTATTGAAACCAGCCCTGGCAGCGGATTACAGCGTTTTTTAAAAGTATCGCGCAACGTCTTCTTATCAGGTCTTTTGTGTTTCTTTTATCCTGCGCACCATCCTTCACTATTTGCTTGACTGGTGTGTGTAACCAAAATACTTTTATCTCGTCAAACAAAATAACGACAGCAGTCAACAACCAGCTTATTAATTTTTTTAAACTCAATTGTCAAACCTTTCAAGTTTATTTTATGAAAAAGTTCATCATCATCGCAGCCACCGCTTTCGTAAGCCTTTCCAGTTTTGCAGGTACCGGTCCTTTTGCCTTTGACCCTGTTACCGGTAAAGTACTGGAAGCATTCAGGTCGAATTTTTCGGAGGCCAAAAACGTAGAATGGAAATCGTTGGACGACGCAGGTCTTTTCCAGGCAACCTTTCTTTACAAGAACACCGAGCTGAAAGCCTATTACAACAGCGACGGAGAAATGGTTGCCACCGCCCGGTATATAGACCTCGACAACCTTCCGATCATGGTTCGCAAAACCATCAGTGAACGTTATCCGGAGCATGTCATGAAAAATGCGATCGAGCAGATCAGCGGCGATGCCACCACTTATTATGTGACCCTTCACGGTGTAAAAACATCCATGATCGTTGCCTCTACACCCGCCGGCTCATTGAGTGTTTTCAAAAAAGTGAAAGCAAGGCACTAAGCCCCCAAGGCTCCCGGGTATTATTTTACCGGCAATCCACAAAAAATGCCCCTGCGCTATTTGCAAGGGCATTTTCATATTTACTCTTCACCGGCGGCGGCCCCTCAAACTTCAAACCTCAAACCTCAAACTTTCTTTTATTTTTGTGCCTTAAATCAACAATGACATGTCCAAGGGCCCGGTTTCTCAATTTATCCAGCATCATTATCGCCATTTTAATGCCGCTGCACTGGTAGATGCAGCCAAAGGATATGAAAAGCATTTGCTGGAAGGGGGGAAAATGATGGTAACCCTCGCCGGCGCCATGAGCACCGCAGAGCTGGGGGTATCGCTGGCTGAAATGATCCGCCAGGGAAAAGTGGATATTATTTCCTGTACGGGCGCCAACCTCGAAGAAGACATCATGAACCTGGTAGCGCATACCCATTACAAGCGGATTCCCCATTACCGCGACCTTACCCCCGAGCAGGAATGGGAGCTGCTGGAAGGCGGCCTCAACCGCGTTACCGATACCTGTATTCCTGAAGAAGAGGCATTCCGGCGTATACAGCAGCATATCAGCAAGCTCTGGAAAGACGCCGACGCCGCCGGCGAGCGGTATTTCCCGCACGAGTACATGTATAAGCTCCTGTTAAGCGGCGTGATGAGCGCCGACTATGAAATAGATACCAAAGACAGTTGGATGATCGCGGCCGCAGAAAGGAACCTGCCGATCATTGTGGGCGGCTGGGAAGACAGCACCATGGGAAATATTTTTGCCTCCTATGTGATCAAGAGCGAGGTGAAAGCCAGCACCATGAAAAGCGGTATCGAATACATGGTGTGGTTGTCCGACTGGTATCGCCACAACAGCGGTGGCAAGGGCGTCGGCTTCTTCCAGATCGGCGGCGGTATCGCCGGCGATTTCCCCATTTGCGTGGTACCGATGATGTACCAGGACCTTGAATGGCATGATGTTCCTTTCTGGAGCTATTTCTGCCAGATCAGCGACTCGACCACTTCTTACGGCTCTTATTCCGGCGCCGTTCCCAATGAAAAGATCACCTGGGGCAAACTCGGCATCGATACGCCCAAATACATTGTGGAGTCTGACGCCACGATTGTGGCGCCGCTGATATTCGCGTGGATACTGGGATGGTGAGAAAAGGGCTAAATATTTTTTAAATAGTCGGCGCAGCCCTGCATCACTGTCGGGTCTGATTCCATTTCTACAAAAATATATGCCAATCCGCCGACCTTGACTGTAGCGAAGAAATCCGGCCAGTCAACAATGCCGGTACCCATTACTACTTCTTTCTTGTGATCGGAAGGACTGTAATCCTGCAGGTGCGCTGAAATGAAACGACCGGGGAATTTGCGGAAATAATCCTGTGCCTTATAACCCGAAGTAATAGCGGCTACCTGGAACTGCATTTTTACCAGTAAAGGGTCGAGGTGCTCCAGCATTACATCGTATTGCGGGCGGTCGCCGAACTTTT
>JAKPBL010000258.1 GCA_029778965.1 Bacteroidota bacterium | reverse complement strand
CGCTTCGGCCGACAGACCCACCAGCACACCCATACGGTTTGCGCCGTGGATATAAGAAGCTACATAAGGAGCATCCACCCGTTCGAATTTGGAAATACCGATCTTCTCACCGATGGAAGCGAGCTTATCATTCACGAGGTCGGCTATTTTTTGCCCGCCGATAGCCACTGCATTCAGCTCATCCGCTGTTTTCACATTATGGGTGATCGCCGCATCGATGATGCTTTGGGCAAAGGCAATGAAGTCGGCATTCTTGCTCACGAAATCGGTTTCACAGCTTACGCAAAGAGCGATGCCTGTTTTATTGTCGGCGGTGGTTTTAGCCAGCACTACACCTTCTTTTGCTTCACGGTCGCTGCGAAGAGCGGCTACCTTGGCGCCTTTCTTACGCAGCCAGTCGATGGCCGCTTCGAAATCGCCATTGGTTTCTGTCAGCGCTTTGCGGCAGTCCATCATACCTGCGCCGGTTGCCTGGCGAAGTTTGTTGATGTCGGCGGCGGTTATTGTTGCTGTAGACATAAATATGAGTTGTTTAATTGTTGTGATTGGTTCGAACGCAAAAGTAAAAAGCCAAAAGGGGGAAACTTCCGGAAGTGGTATTCTTCACTGTTTGGTAACAGGGGAATGACACTTCCGGAAGTAAATGACTTTATACCACCGGGCTTAGCGGGCGCCGGTGCGCTTGGGGCTGCTCGGTACGCGACGCTTGGTACCACCGGGACCGCTGGGACCACGGGCGGCGCCACGGTTGCCACGACCACCTTCTTCCTGGGCTTCAGCTTCCATGCGGGCGGCGCGACGTTCGTTCTCGTCGTTGCTGTCGTCTGCATCTTCGTCTTTGGCAGCCTGGCGTTCAGACAAACCTTCGGCGATAGCGGCTGTGATGTATTCAACGATGATGGCGATGCTCTTGGTGGCGTCGTCGTTGGCAGGAATCGGGAAATCAACCTTGTTCGGATCGCAGTTGGTATCTACCATACCGAACGTGGTGATGCCGAGGCGTTTTGCTTCTGCCAGGGCGATGTGCTCATGACCGATGTCGATGATGAACAGCGCAGCAGGGATACGGCCCAACTGAGCGATACCACCCAGCACTTTTTCCATCTTCTCCTTATCGCGGGTCAGCGTGAGGCGTTCTTTTTTGGTGATGCTGTCGAGCGTACCGTCGTTCAGCATTTTCTCGATGCTCTGCATTTTCTTCACGCTCTTGCGAACGGTATTGAAGTTGGTGAGCATACCACCCAGCCAGCGCTCGGTAACAAAGGGCATATTCACCCGCTGGGCGCATTGCGTAGCGATCTCTTTCGCCTGCTTTTTGGTGCCCACGAACATGATTTTCTTACCGCTGCGGGAGATCTGCTTCAATGCAGCAGATGCTTCCTGCAGGCTTTCGGTAGTCTTGTTCAGGTCGATGATATGAATGCCTTTCTTCTCGGCGAAGATATAGGGCAGCATCTTGGGGTTCCACTTCTTCTTGAGGTGACCGAAGTGTACACCGGCTTCCAGCAGTTGTTGTTGTAAGGAAGTATTGTTCTCCATGATTATAATTTGTTTATGGTCTATGGTTTGTGGTTTATGGTTGGTTTGTGGTTTTAGGTTGACTCGCTGCTTGTGAAATAAACTGCACAGGCGGCAGCAACCATAAACTATAAACCATAAACCATAAACTGGTTTTAACGTTTACTAAACTGGTAGCTTCTTCTCGCTTTCTTGCGACCGGGTTTCTTACGTTCAACACCGCGACCATCGCGGGTGAGCAGGCCGGCGGCTTTCAGCACGGGGCGGAATTCAGCGTTCACTTCCAGCAGGGCGCGGGCAATACCGAGCTTGGCGGCTTCGGCCTGGCCTTTTACACCACCACCCGCAGCGTTGATGACGATGTTGAACTTGTCGGCGGCATCGATCGCTTTCAGCGGCGCTTCCACCTGGTTCTGCAGGTATACCAGCGGGAAATACACTTTATAATCTTTATCGTTTACCGTGATCTTGCCTTCGCCTTTGCTCAGGAAAACGCGTGTTACCGCTTCCTTGCGACGGCCTAATCCGTTTTTTTGCTTTTCCATTTATTACAATGATTGCTGTTAGAATTAGAATTTCAGTTCCTGGGGTTGCTGTGCGGTATGCGGATGCGCGGCGCCCGCATAAACGAACAGTTTCTTGTACATCTTGCGACCCAGGCGGTTTTTCGGCAGCATGCCTTTTACCGCGCGCTCGATGATCACTTCCGGACGACGCTTCAGCAGGTCTTTGGCTACTTCTTCTTTACGGCCACCGGGGTAACCGCTGAAGTTTTCGTACACTTTCTGCTCCAGTTTGGCGCCGGTGAACTGAACCTTGTCGGCATTGATCACAATGATGAAATCACCGCAATCAACATGCGGGGTGAAATACGCTTTGTTCTTCCCACGCAACACGGCCGCGATTTTGGCGCACATACGACCTACGGTTTGATTGGTACCGTCAACAACGTACCATGTACGCTGCACAGTAGCCTCGTTCGCATGTTTGGTGGTGAAATGTAATTTGCTCATTTAGCTTAATTTAGTCCGCCGCCGCCATCCCGGCAGTCGGAAATGAAAAAATAAATCGGAGCGCAAAGGTAAGGAGGCGTCCCTATCCCTTCCAAGGGTTTCTGTCTTTATTTTTTCAAGCACCCTTCACAACTAATTGATATTCAATAAAAAATTTTATCTAAATTTTTAATCATGGCAGATTTGCAGCTCCACAGACAGGAATTTGGCGACCCCGCCAACGCCGGCAATGTCCCTTCCGAAGAAGAGACCCTCGCCCTGCTGAACGAATGGGTGCCCAATGAACGCCTCCGCCTGCACATGCTGCAGGTAGGCGCCGTCATGAAAGCCTGGGCGCTCGAAAAGGAAGCCCTGCCCGAAAAAGAAGCCTATAAATGGTGGGTGGCAGGCGTGTTACACGACGCCGATTGGGAGAAATTCCCCGACCGCCATTGCGCCGTTATTATCGAGGAACTGGAAAAACGCCAAATCGATCCGGCCATCATCAAAACCATCGCCAGCCACGGCCCCCGGTATTTCGGCGTGGATCCTCATTCCAAAATGGAACTGATGATCTATGTATTCGACGAGCTTTCGGGGTTCATTCATGCCGCTGCGCTGATCAGGCCCGACAGGTACAACGGGCTGGAAACGAAATCAATTCTGAAAAAGCTCAAGACGCCTTCCTTTGCCGCACAGGTGGACCGGACGGATATCGAGGATGCCCTGACACGGGCGGGGCTGGACCTGGAAACAGTGATTCCTTTTGTGATCAAACATCAACGGGAGGTTTGAATTGGTGGTTTGGCAGCGGTTGT
>JAKPBL010000242.1 GCA_029778965.1 Bacteroidota bacterium | reverse complement strand
AGCTTCGGGCTGGCGGGCGATGGATTCAACGGCGCCTTTACCGATCTGACCGATACCGATACCGGCACCAATGGCTG
Source organism: Bacteroidota bacterium (assembly GCA_029778965.1). GTDB lineage: Bacteria > Bacteroidota > Bacteroidia > Chitinophagales > Chitinophagaceae > Flavihumibacter. The sequence continues at coordinate 18,367 of JAKPBL010000242.1, read as the reverse complement.
CCAGACCGGCACCGATGGCTCCGCCGAGCTGTGCCTGTCCTGCTTCCAACAGAATGTTCATGATAGACATACAATGTGTATTTGTGTTATATAAAAAGAATTAATGTGCTTGGGCTGTATGACCGTGGGCCTCCTCGTGCGCATGCTCTCCTTCGAAAGCCTGGCCGATGAATACCGCCGTCAGGTTGGTGAAGATAAAGGCCTGGATGAATGCCACCAGTATTTCGATCACATAAATAAACACCGCGAAGGCCATCGACACGGGCGAGAAACCCCAGCCGGCCGCGGTACTCATATTACCGAAGATAAAGATCAGCGACACAAAGCTCAGGATCACAATGTGACCGGCCGTCATGTTCGCGAACAAACGGATCATCAGGGCGGCGGGCTTAATGAAAATACTCAGCAGCTCCACGGGGATCAGGATCAGCTTCACCAGCAGGGGCACACCCGGAGGCCAGAATATATGCCCCCAGAAATGCCCGTTCGTGCTGAACAGGATCACCACAAAAGAAACCAGCGCCAATAACGCCGTAAAGGCAATATTGCCGGTTACGTTGGCAGACCCCGGAAACAGGCCGATCATGCTATTGATAAGAATGAAGAAGAATACCGTCAACAGGTAAGGGAGGTATTTCTGGTATTTATGCCCCAGGTTGGGCCGGGCCACATCGTCGCGTATAAAAGTGATCACCGGCTCGATGGCGTTCTGCAGCCCGCTGGGTGCCTTGCCTGCGCCGTGCTGCTTGTATTTACCGGCCACGCTGTTCATGATTATGATCAGCAACAGGCCGCCGAGCAGCATCTGGGCCACATTCTTGGTGATCGACAGGTCGTACACCTTCACGGCAGGGTCTTCCTGGCCGGCCTCATTCACCGCTACAATATGATCGTGCTCGTTCTTATACCCGTTATACACTTCCTCGCCATGGTGGAAACGGGAAGAAGAAAAAACGCTCAATCCGCGCTGGGGAGAATACAAAATCACCGGCAGGGGCAGGGTAAAATGATTGTCGCCGTGGCTGAAAAAATGCCACTCGTGCGAATCGGCAATATGGTGCAAAATAGCCTGGCCGGCATCGAATTCGGCCTCGGCCTCGCTCTCATGCCCGGCCTTATGCCCTTCCTGGGCTTTCACCGAACCGCCAAAACCCAGTAAAACAAGGCTGAAAACCGCTACCAGTAAAGATTTCAAGCTTTTTGCCGCCATGCAGGTTGTAAATTTTGCGCAAAGATAGGTGAAAGCAACTAATTGCACCGCCGATTACCGAATTGTTGACCCCTGTTTTACCGAAAAAATACAGGAAAAAGACAGGCCGTGCAATACATTAAATATATTCATAATTCGATGGCGTCAGGCCCGCGCTTCCGCGCTTTGAAACTGGCTTTCCACCAGCTCATAATAGTACCCCCTTCGCGCCAGCAGTTCCTCATGGGTTCCCATTTCCCGGATCAGGCCTTTTTCAAGCACAATGATCTTATCGGCTTTGCGGATGGTGCTCAGCCGGTGGGCAATGACAATGGCGGTACGGCCGGCGATCAGGGTGTCGATCGCATGCTGGATCAGCTTCTCGCTTTCGGTATCTACGCTGGATGTTGCCTCGTCGAGAATCAGGATCGAAGGATCATACAACAACGCGCGGATGAACGACAGCAACTGCCGCTGTCCGAGCGACAAAGTGGCGCCCCGCTCCATGACCTTATAATCATAGCCTCCCGGCAACTGCATAATAAAATCGTGCATGCCTATCAGCCGGGCGGCAGCTTCCACCTGCTGCCGGCCGATAGACGGGTTGCGCAGGGTAATATTGTCGAGTATGGAGCCGGAAAAAAGAAATACATCCTGCAGCACTACGCCGGTTTGCCTTCGCAGGGCCGCCAGCGTATAGTCGTCGATACTCACTCCGTCGATCCTGATCTCTCCTTTTTGAATGTGGTACAGCCTGTTGAGCAGGCTGATGATGGAGGTTTTACCGCTGCCGGTATGCCCTACCAGGGCCACGGTCTCACCCGGTTCCACCGTGAAATCGATATCGCGCAGCACATAACGATCATCTGCATACGCAAAGAACACATGGTCGAATGCTATCTTTCCCTGCACTTTTTCGGGGGCAAAACTACCTTCATTTTTGATGAAGTCGTCGTTGTCCACCACTTTGAATACACGCTCGCTGGCCACCATGCCCATCTGCAGAATATTAAACTTATCGGCGATCACGCGCAGCGGCCTGAACAGCAGGTTCAGGTAAAGAATAAAGGCGATCATCTTACCGGTCATGGCGCTTGCCTCGTCGGCTGGCAACTGCATCGCCACGGTAGCCCCCCACCATACCAGTATGGCAGACGCCACCGCCAGCACAATTTCCACCACGGGAAAAAATACCGAATAGGCAAAAATGGCCCGGATATTCGCATTGCGGTGCTCTCTGTTGATGGCCCGGAACTTCGCATACTCCCGCCCTTCGGCGGCAAAGGCCTGCACTACCTGGATGCCAGTCAGGTGCTCCTGCACAAAGGCATTCAGGGCGGCCACCGCGTTCCGCACCTTGATGAACGACTTGTTCACCGATTCTTTGAATACATAGGTGGCAACGATCAGTATCGGGAAAGGCGCCAGGCAAATCAATGACAGTTTCCAGTCGGTCACGAACATCACCACCAAAATGGAAATGATCGAAAGCAGGTCGGCTATGATAGGGATCAATCCGTCGGAAAAGATCTCATTGATCGATTCGATGTCATTGATGGTGCGGGTGGTCAGTGTGCCAATGGGAGTTTTATCGAACTGCGAAAGATTTAGCCGCAACACGCGGTTGAATACCGTTACCCGCAGGTCTTTCACCACGGTTTGTCCCAGCCAGGCGGTAATGAACGAGAACAAAAAACGACAAGCCGTTTCGACCAGCAGTATCCCCAACTGGATCAGGGTGATGCGCCATACCCAGTCGATCAGCCCGTTTTTTATATACCGGTTAACCGTTATCTGGATCAGCCAGGGCCGCAGGGGCGTTAGCAGGGCCAGTGCAATGGCAAGGCCGAGCGACAGGAAAACCCTTTTCCGGTAAGGCCTTGCCAGCGCAAATACCCGCCGCAACAGGGCCGTATCAAAAATCTTCTTCTTTTCGCCGCTCATAAACGGCAAATATAAGCAGGAAAGAAGCTATCACTGCTCGTCGACCCCGCGATAGGCTTTAATGAAGATCGCACCGAGGTTTTTGTACGGCGGAATATAGTCGTCAAACCGTTCTTTGGCTTCACCGGTGAACTGCTTGCCGAGCTCGGTCCATATCGGTATCCATTCCACCGGCCGGCCATTGCGCAGGTCGGTATTGATGGCATTGAGAATGGGTTCGTTCACGGTGCGCGTTCCGATCTGCTTCGACGAAATGATGTGCGCATCGGGACTGATCGACAACACTTCATTCAGGTTATTATAACCGCCGCAACTGCCGAGTATGACGATCCTGGCCGAGGGAGTGATCTGCTCCAGCGATGATTTCACATGATAGCTGTGCCCGCGGTGGATAAAGATGGTTGGCTCCAGGCCCTTCTCATCGAGGTAGGCCCGCAGTTTTTGCTGCGCCTTCGCATCGGGATCGTTTTCGCCATACAACGGTTTGTTGGCGAAGATCCATACAGGCTTACCCTGCTTACTTTTGATGGTAACGTAATCGGGATTTTCCGTGATGGTCCAGTCGGCCTTATTGCGGAACAGGGTCATAAAGTTGGCATAGGAGGCCTGCCCGTCTTTGTCTTCATCACCATAAAAGAATACCTGCTGCACCACGCGCCCGGCGGTGTCGACCAGCCGGTCGAACGGCACATCAAATACGGGCGGTATGCCCAACACTTTCGATACATCCATTTTATTGGTAGAGTCGGCCGATTCAAAAAGGGACTTCTCTATAAAATAAACCTTCTGGCCGTTGGCGTCGCCGTTCTGCTGGCAGCGGTTATAGTTCTGCCGGGCTTCTTCCAGCATATTGGCCGCCAGCGCCTTGTTCTTCTCAAAAATGCTGCTGTAAGCGTCGGCCACGTCGACCGCGTCTTCTACATTCTTCAGGGTGGTAGTTCTTTCCAGCCCGAACATGAACGATTTCATCAGCACAGTCGCATTGCTGTCGGGCATCAGTTTCAGCAGGGTGTCGAGCTCGTTGTAAGCAGCCGCCATTTTGATGAACTTCCTGAAATAATCGAAGTTCATGGTCATGAACAGGCTGTCGGTGGGTGTTCCTTTCAGCTTTTGAATGATGCGTTTGAAAACACCGCGGTAACTCGAGGTGTATATCTCATCCTCGCCCAGTACGCAGAGATAATACAGCTCCTGGGGCTGCAGGGGCTCCAGCACTTTGAAACGCACCGGGTCGGGCGAGTTGTGCAGGCCGTTGATCTGGCTGATGTAAAACTGTCTTGCTTTGTTCTCCATCCGCTCCACCAGCGCCTTGCGTTCCATCGGCGTGTCTTTCTGGATCATGCGGGCGGTATGCTGCATGCGCACTTTCACCATCAGGCGATAATATTCGAGGTCGTTGTCTTTGACCTTATCAATGTCGTCGAAGCTGATCCTGCCGCGGTAGATCTCGTCGATAAACGGGAAATACAACTGGCCGCTGCGGCTGGTGGCCATTTCCGCAATCACTTTCACCACCGGGTCGGGATGGATGCGGATATACCGCGCCATGGCATCGTTGCCCTGGGCGAAATCATATACTTTCCGCGGGTCGCGCCGTGCCTCGGCCGCGATCAGGCTGTCGCGTTTGGGATAGGAGCTGTTCGACCGTAAAAAAACCATGGTCTTTTCGGGATACAACTCGAGGTATTTGAGCGAAAGGAGCTGCTTGCTGGCCGGCACACCCCGGTTCTCGGGATAGGAAAAGCAATCTACCAGGTTCTTACCCACCCAGTACGACTGCCCCGCCACGATCGGGTCGATGCCTTTATTCTGGCGGTCGAGGGCCATGGCTGCAGCGAAACTCCGTACCATTACAGGCGCGAGAGAGGCAGAATAGGTACGGCTGCGGGTACTCGTTCCGATCTGTTTTACCAGTATTTCCAGCCCTTTCAGGTATTTCTTTTTCTCATTGTCTTTCAGCAGGGTATCAAGTTCGATCTCCATCTGCATCTCGTCCACCTGGTCTATCACGGCATAGTGCACCTGGCTGTTGAACGCCTCGTCTTTCGACAGGGGGATATATCCCTTGATGAAAGAGCCCGGCTGCTGGTACAGCTTTTTTTGTTCCTTGTCGATATTTTCATGGAAGATCACCCGACCCCGATCGATCGAATAGCGGGGCGCGGCATTCTGAGCACCGGCAGAAAGGCCGAAAAGCAGGCAAAAAAGGATCGATAACAGTTTGTTCATAGATAGCGGGTACTGGATCAAAGATACAATGCAACCCGTATAACGCAATTTTGGCCGTCAGCGTATGCAAACCGCTTAACAATTTCATAATCACCTGAAAATTGGCCGCTTAGCGCTGGTGATTAACTTTGCGTAAAGAAATTGTTAATGGACGCAAAGGGCAAAAAGATCCTGATCGCCGACGACGAACCTGATATCCTGGAGATTATTGAATATAACCTGGCTACCGAAGGCTATGAGGTGATCACCGCCAAAGACGGCGACGAGGCCCTGGCCAGGGCCCGGCAGGCAAAACCCGACCTTATCATCCTGGATATCATGATGCCGAAAAAATCGGGGGTGGAAGTGTGCGAGATATTGAGAACCCAGCCGGCTTTCAAAGACACCCTGATCATTTTCCTGACAGCCCTGAACGACGAAAAGAGCCAGATGAAGGGACTGGACACCGGGGCCGACGACTACGTGAACAAGCCGATCAGCCCGAAACTGCTGCTCAGCCGCGTCAACGCCCTGTTCCGCCGGGTATCGAAAAAAGACGATGCCGCCACCGGGGTACTGGCCATCGATCAACTGGTGATCGATCCGCAAAAATTCAACGTGACCGTTGCCGGCGAAGAAAAGGTGCTGGCCAAGAAAGAATTCGAGTTGCTGTACCTCCTGGCCTCCCGCCCTGGAAGGGTTTTTCTTCGCAACGAAATATTGAACCAGGTTTGGGGAAACGAGGTGATCGTGGGCGACCGCACCATCGACGTGCATATCCGTAAGATCAGGCAAAAGCTGGGACTGGACTGCATTACCACGGTAAAGGGCGTAGGGTATAAATTTGATGTATAAAACGAAACAGATTGCGGTTAGATTTCAAACATCTGTCTCCCAGCCAGGTAGCCGCCGTACTGGCCCTGTCGATCGCCACGCTGGTGGGATTGGCCAATATATTGGTGGACGGTAACTGGAAGATCGCCCTGGCCTATTTCTCACTATTGTTCCTTGTTTCATACGCGCTGATATTTTACTTCCTGCAGAAATTCATCTACCGGCGCATCAAGCTGATCTACAAATTCATTTACCAGACCAAGGCCAGCAAGCGGGAAGAGTTCTATAACAAGCATATTATTCCGCAAAAAAGCATCGACGAGGTAAAGGAAGACGTGGAGAAATGGGCGGCGCAGCGCGAAGGAGAGATCCAGGTGCTGAAACGCAACGAGGCTTTCCGGAAAGAGTTTCTGCAGAACCTGGCGCATGAGTTCAAGACGCCGATATTCGCCATCCAGGGATACGTGGATACTTTGCTGAGCGGCGCCATGGAAAACCCCGCGATCAGCAAGAAGTTCCTGGAGAACGCCGGCCGCAACGTGGATCGTCTCGTTACCCTGATGAACGACCTGGATGAGATATCGCGCCTCGAAACCGGCGAGCAGGTGTTGTACAAGCAATACTTCATTATGCAAGACCTCATACGGGAGGTGCTCGAGTCGTTGTCACTCAAGCTGAACCAGAAAGAGATCCATGCCAGCATCAAAAAAGGCTGCGAATCGCCGGTATATGTGTTTGCCGATAAAGAAAAGATCCGCCAGGTGCTGATCAACCTGGTTGCCAACAGCGCCAAATACGGAAAACCCGGCGGCAACATTGTGGCAAGCGTGTACAATACGGATGAATTCAAGGTGCTGGTTGAGATCAGCGACGACGGCATCGGCATTGAGGAAGAGCACCTGCCGCGCATCTTCGAACGTTTTTACCGCACCGATAAAGCCCGCAGCCGCGATAAGGGCGGCACCGGCCTCGGCCTCGCCATCTGCAAGCACATCATCGAAGCCCATGGTGAATCAATGCACGTGCGCAGCAAGACCGATGTGGGTACTACGATCGGCTTTACGCTGCCAGCCAGCAAAGAATAGAAGCCCGAAAGGCACGCTCTCGAGTGCCATTTTTCTCACAAAGCGCTCAGGAAGGAATGTATTTTGGCTTTTGGGCGAATGCAACCAGTTTCACGCAAAGACCGCAAAGGAGCAACGCAAAGCGAATTTTTATGGAGATACCTACCCGACGAGTGTTTCCGCACCAATTCAATCCCCACTCTTTGCTCCTTTGCGGTCTTTGCGTGAAACTGGTTGTATTCCCAACGGCTCATTTTCGACTGTTGAGTTTGAAAAAGTACAGCCACGACCCAATGCTGCACAACACGCCTGCTGCCCCTGTAACCAGCACCAGGGTCCGGAAAAACGCCAGCCATTGCACCTGCCCGGCAAAAAAATTACGGATCATCATCACCGCCACGCTGCCCAGGTAACCGAATGAATCGGCCAGGTAAATCAGAAAACCCACATTGCCCGCAATGGCAAAGCTGGCAATAAAACGGTCGAACAGAATGCTGTTGAAAGGAATATACACCAGGTAAAGGCCCAGTCCCACCAGCAGCATCCACCACCAGGTATCGATGCTGTGTTGCCGGTAGAGAAGGGTGGCCGCCAGGCAGGCGCCAAAGCCGGCTACCAGCAGCAGGTGTGTATAAGAAAACGCTTTCCAGTTATCGTTCACCAGCACCATGCCGGCAATAATTACCAGCAGCACCAGCGTGATGATCGTTTCGGTTTGCGCAAAAACGGAAGCAGAAAACACTTCGCCCGATTCGCGCCACATATCGGCCATGAAGCTGTCGCGCAGCTCTCTTAAAATCGTCACCAGCGCATACACCACGATCAGCAAAAAGAGGCCGGTGCCATATTGCCGGAGAAGACGGCGGCGATCGTCGCGGCTCATGGGTTTTCTTTCGGTACGATGGGCGATATCAGCCGCATCGGGCGCGGGAAAGCGATCAGCCAGCCGGGTGAATAGAAAAACGGGCGCCACGAATAGGGCGGCGGTGGCAAAAGGCATCCATTGGTCGGTAACTCCGGCATTCATCACCCAGGTGCCTACCGATTTTGCCAGTCCCGCGCCGAATATAAAGCTCACCGCCAGCGCGGCGCTGATCAAATCGGTCATACGGCGGCCTTCCACATAAGAGAAAACGATGCCCCATAGCATGCCCAGGGGAAACCCGCTGAACAACAGGCACCAGAAACCCCAGGGTGCGGGCAGCAGCGCAAACAGCAGCCAGGAAGCCAGGGCCACACCCGCCAGCAATAAAATCGTTTGCCCGCGACCGTACCGCTTCAGTGAAGCGATAAAGCCGATACCATAGAATTTACTGGCCATATATCCCATCACCTGGGTAATTACCAGCACTACTTTATAAGAAATGCCAAACAGCACGTACCCGTCGAAAGCCGCCACATTGAAGGCCTTCCTGAAACAGAAGAGAGAGGAATAAAGGCAGAATACCACTCCTGCCATGTAGATGGCCTGAAGCCATTGTTTGCCGGAAACCATTGCGTCAAGATAAAAAGAAAAAAGCCAACGTATAGACATACTTTGGCTTACACTGCAGGAGAAAACTGGTTGTCACTGCCCAACCAGCCGCTGCAAATGTAACGCCCGGTTATTACGGGTATTTGAACAGTAGGTTAAGAAATGATGAAGCGACGGCGGGCGCCCTTAAAAACGAAAGTGGTTAAAAACGGAACTGCAGGCGGCAGGTGAACACATTGTCGCGCAGGTCGGCCTCATATCCTGCCAGGGCCGTCGATTCGTTTTTTACCAGGTCGTACCATAATACCAGCTTCAGGTGGTTATTGATGTAATTGAGGTAGCCGATACCCAGCGTTTTGTATTTGATATCGGCGGCGCCGAAATGACCGGTCCCGGCTTTAATGCCGGCGCCCGCTACCGCGGTATTGGGATCGTACCAATCGTATTTCAACGCAAACTGGTTTTTGCCGATGGTATGCAGCAGGTAAAAGAAAGCGCCGTTGAAGGGACGGGTATATAAGGGATCGGTTGGTAATCCGCCGGGCGTTTCACTGGTATTGGCAGTGGCTGTCTGCTTTCCCGCCCAGTACTCGGCCCTGAATACCGTTTTGCTGCGCGGATGCGTGAACTCCCATTGCATATCGGCACCCGCATACCGGCGTGGCGCTTTATTACCGATGTTCCATTCGCTCGAATCGACGCGGTAGCCTGCATCTCCTTTATGGATTTGGTAGATATACCTGCTGCCCTGCATAAAGCCTCCCGTCAGCAGCGATACTCCGGCCGAAAACTTAACGGCGGGCATCAACTGCTGCGGCTTTATCGCTACCCGGCCGATAAAATCCTTATAAGAGTCGTATTCCCCCGGGCCGGTGAGTCCCTGCCCGTTGAACACCCCGAAATCGGCCTTCAGCCAGGCAAACCGGTGGCCTTTACGCCGGGGTTCAAAGCTGACCATGGCGCCCAGGTCGCGTTCCGTTTTCATCAGTGTCTGCGACATGCGGCCGCGTTCGGGCGATTCCCGGTCGATCGACGAGTAATTTACCTCGTAGCCGAAAGGGCGGGCAAACATACCTGTCGCCAGCGTGAACACTTCCCAGCGGTTTTCAAAAACCCGTCCCCAGAAATCGCGGATGTTCACGCCCCGTTCCGTTCCGTCGAACTGGAAAGCGAACTGCACGCTGGCTTTCTCGTCTTTATTGAAACGGGTATAGTCGAACCGGATCCGGCCGCGGCGCAGCATAAACCGGTTGTTCACCGCCGGGGCGAAATCAGGTCCCGCAAAGGTGCGGGCGCCTTTTTCGGAAGCCACCTGGAACTGGGGCTGCATATAACCGATAATGGTGAGATAATTGAACTTTTCGTAAATGCCCAGCAGGTTTTTACCGTTCATTTTGCTGGTATCAAGCATGTCCATCAGGAACTGGGAGCGGGCCGGAAGACTTGCGAACAGGCATGCCACAACCACTGCCCCCTTACAAAAAAACCGCATAACCTGCTGAAACCGCATATTAAGGAATTATGAAGCGGGCAAAGGTAAACTCCCCGGTCATGCGGGTGGCGATTCTCAATGTTAAGGAATTATTACCAACTTCCGAAAAGGCGGCCGGTGCCGGGAAAGGCGGCTATTTTTGCGCAAAATTGGTATATGTCGCTCTCGTCGATCCTGAAACTCTTTACACCCAAGGACAAGGTTTTCTATTCCCTTTTTGAAGAAGTAGCCAATACGGTGGCCAAAATGGGCCGGCTGATGAAAGATGTGGTAAGTGAAACGGATTATGACAAAAGGGCCGCCCTCATCGCCCGGATGGAAGACCTGGAGCATGTGAACGACGACCTGACACACAAGATCTTTACCGAGCTGGGCCGCAACTTCATCACCCCGTTCGATCGGGAAGACATCCATTACCTGGCCAGCGCGCTCGATGACATCTGCGATTACATTTTCGCTGCCGCCAAAAAGATCAACTTTTACAAGGTAAATCCCAACGATCCCGGCATTCAGAAAATGGCCGACCTGATCGACCAGGGCTCCGAGCAGATCAAAAACGCCGTACTGGAATTGCGCAACATGAAGAATATGCGGCAAATGACCGATGCCCTGGTGAAAGTAAACAGCATCGAGAACCAGGCCGACGATATTTTCGACCTGAGCATCGACCGGCTTTTTGAAACCGAACCCGACGCGAAAGAAGTGATCAAAAAGAGAGAGATCTACCAGGTGATGGAGATCGTTACCGACAAATGCGAAGATGCGGCCAATGTGATCGAAAGCATTATCATCAAATATGCGTAAGATTCAAGTTCCCTACAACCTCTTCACATGACATTTCTCGTTATCATTATTATACTGGCCCTGGTATTCGATTATATCAATGGTTTTCACGACGCTGCCAATTCCATCGCCACCATTGTTTCCACCAAGGTGCTTACTCCCTTCCAGGCGGTACTATGGGCGGCATTTTTCAACTTTGCCGCTTTTTTTATATCCAAATACTGGATCGGCGAATTCAAGATCGGCAACACGGTAGCCAAGTGGGTGAACGAAGATTTCATTAATATGCAGGTGGTGTTTGCGGGGCTGGTGGCCGCCATTGTATGGAACCTGATCACCTGGTGGTTCGGGATTCCGTCGAGCTCGTCGCATACCCTGATGGGAGGCTTTCTCGGTGCTGCGCTGGCCCATGCCGGCGGGCTGTCGAAGAACGGGCACGATGTCATCAACTACGGCAAAGTGATCCCCACCTTCCTGTTTATTTTCCTGGCGCCGCTGATCGGTATGATCATCGCTTATATCATTACGGTGCTCATCCTGCATATTTGCAAACGAGCCATCCCGCACAAGGCCGACAAGTGGTTTCGTCGCCTGCAACTGGTGTCGTCGGCCCTGTTCAGCCTCGGTCATGGCGGAAACGATGCGCAAAAGGTGATGGGTATTATCGGCGCCGCCATCATCTTCCACGAAAAGACACTGGGCGTAACCATGGACTTCAATACGTTCGTGAACATATACTGGTGGGTGCCGCTGGCCAGTTTTACGGCCATCGGTCTCGGTACATTGAGCGGGGGCTGGAAGATCGTTAGAACCATGGGCACACGCATCACCAAGGTAACGCCCCTCGAAGGGGTGGCTGCCGAAACCGCCGGCGCCGCTACCTTGTATCTTACCGAACACCTCGCCATTCCCGTCAGCACCACGCATACCATCACCGGCGCCATTATCGGTGTGGGCGCCACCAAACGCTTGTCGGCCGTTCGTTGGGGAGTAACGATCAACCTGCTCTGGGCCTGGATACTTACGATTCCCGTAAGCGCGCTGTTTGCCGCCGCGATTTATTATATTATGAAAGCGTTTCTGTAAACGCGGCCTCAAACCAACCCCGGCTCCCCCGCCCCATTGCACCTACCGCAAACCTTTTATATATTGCGCCCTTATTGTATAATATATGAAGGGAATAGTATTAGCCGGAGGCTCGGGAACCAGGTTGCACCCCATTACTTTTGCGATCAGCAAACAGATCATGCCGGTGTACGACAAGCCGATGATTTATTATCCGCTCTCTACCCTGCTGCTCGCCGGCATTCGGGAGGTACTGATCATCTCCACGCCGCACGACCTGCCGCTCTTCCGGAAGCTGCTGGGAGACGGCACACAACTGGGGCTTGCTATTTCCTATGCCGAACAGGCAGTGCCGAACGGACTGGCCCAGGCATTCGTGATCGGCGCCGATTTTATCGGAAAAGACAGCGTGGCACTGGTATTGGGCGATAATATCTTCTATGGCATGGGGCTTGGTAAACAGTTGGCCCACAATACCCATCCCGACGGCGGCATCGTGTATGCCTACCGGGTAAGCGATCCTGAACGATACGGGGTGGTTGAGTTCGACCAGCACAACAATGCGTTGTCGATTGAAGAAAAACCCGCCCGGCCAAAGAGCAACTATGCAGTGCCCGGCCTCTATTTCTACGACAACGAGGTGAAAGCTATTGCCCGCGACCTGCAACCCAGCGCCCGGGGAGAATATGAGATCACCGATGTGAACAAAGAATACCTGCGCCGCGGCAAGTTGAAAGTGTCGATCATGGACCGGGGCACCGCCTGGCTCGATACCGGTACATTCGACTCGCTGATGCAGGCCTCGCAGTTCGTCCAAACCATCGAACAGCGCCAGGGCATCAAAATCGCCTGTATCGAAGAAATCGCCTGGCGGAAGGGATTCATCACCGACGAGCAACTGGAAACGATTGCGCAACCCCTGATGAAAAGCGGCTATGGGCAGTATCTTACAGGACTTTTAGCCGAGAAAAAACAGCATTAACCGAAAAAAAAAAAAAGAAACGATGAGCAAAATACTGGTAACCGGCGGATGCGGCTACATAGGATCGCATACCCTGGTTGATTTGGTGGAAAATGGCTTCGAGGTCATTTCAGTCGACAACAACTCCCGTTCCAACCCGCATATTCTCGATGGGGTAGAGCGGATTACAGGCCGGAAGATCAAAAACTACAAAGTCGACCTTTGTAATTTCGACGATACCTATGCCATTTTCCAGGAAAACGAAGACATCACCGGCATTATCCATTTTGCCGCCTATAAATCGGTAGGTGAATCGGTGGCACATCCCATCATGTACTTTGAAAACAACCTGAACAGCCTGCTCAACCTGCTGAAATGCGTGCAGGAATTCAAAGTGCCTTATTTCGTATTCTCCTCTTCCTGCACGGTGTATGGCAACCCCGATGTTATACCGGTAACCGAAAATACCCCGCCCAAGCCGGCAGAATCACCCTACGGTTATACCAAACAGATGGGCGAGCAGATCATCAGCGAATTCTCGAAGGTGAACCCTACGCAATGCATCCTGCTGCGCTATTTCAACCCGGTAGGCGCCCACCCCAGCATCGAGATCGGCGAGCTGCCGATCGGCAAGCCGGCCAACCTGGTGCCTGCCATCACCCAAACTGCTATCGGCAAGCTGCCGCAGATGCAGGTATGGGGCGCCGACTATGATACCCGCGATGGCAGTTGCCTGCGCGATTATATCCATGTATCGGATATCGCACATGCACATACGCTGTCCCTGCAATACCTGATCGACGGCCGCACTATGCAACCCTGCGAGGTATTTAACCTGGGTACCGGCAACGGCGTTACCGTGCTGGAAGCCATCAGGGCCTTTGAAAAAGTAAGCGGGCAAAAACTAAATTATGTCATCGGCCCCCGCCGGCCCGGCGATGTGATAGCCATCTACGCCAATAATGAGCATGCCGTGAACGAGCTGGGCTGGAAGATCAGGTACAACCTCGACGATATGATGAGCACGGCCTGGAAATGGGAGCAGCGCGTGAGACAGGATGAAAGCTTTTTCTACGACCAGAATGCGAAGCTGAATTGAGGCGATTTTCATTACTTTTACCCCTCAACAATCCTACATCATGCTCAACGATTTAGTGGTTTCAGGTAAGAAAGACACACGCAGCGGGTTCGGCGACGGAATGACAGAATTGGGACGATCGAACAAAAATGTCGTGGCGCTTACCGCCGACCTGGCCGGCTCTTTGAAACTGAACCAGTTCATCAAAGAAAACCCGGATCGTTTTGTACAATGCGGTATCGCCGAAGCCAATATGATCGGCATCGCCGCCGGGCTTACCATCGGCGGGAAGATTCCTTTCACCACCACTTTCGCCAACTTCTCTACCGGCCGGGTCTATGACCAGATCAGGCAGTCGGTGGCTTATAGCGGCAAAAATGTTAAGATATGCGCGTCGCACGCCGGGCTTACCCTCGGCGAAGACGGTGCTACCCACCAGATACTCGAAGACATCGGCATGATGAAAATGCTGCCGGGTATGACGGTGATCGTTCCCTGCGATTATGCGCAAACCAAGGCCGCCACGCTTGCCATAGCCGATTATGAAGGTCCCGTTTACCTCCGTTTCGGCCGCCCGGTATGGCCGATCTTCACCGAAGGCCTGCCTTTCGAAATCGGCAAGGCCCAGGTCTTGAACGAAGGCACCGACCTAACCATTTTTGCTTGCGGCCACATGGTCTGGAACGCCGTGGAAGCCGCCCGCTCGCTCGAAGCCAACGGGCTCAGCGTTGAGCTGATCAACATCCACACCATCAAGCCGCTCGACGAAGAAGCCATTCTGCGGTCGCTCAAGAAAACACGCTGCGCGGTAACCGTCGAAGAGCACAATGTGCTGGGTGGTATGGGCGACAGCGTTGCGCAGGTAGCGGCCCGGCATTTCCCCGTTCCCATCGAATACGTCGGCACCAACGATACCTTCGGCGAAAGCGGCACACCCATGCAACTGCTGGAGAAATACGGCCTGAATACAGACCATATTATCCGCGCCGCCGAAAAAGTGGTAAAACGCAAATAACATCGCGCTCCATGGACGACGCGGAACTCCTTTTACAGTTCAGGGAACCGGCTACCCGCGAAAAAGCATATACCGCCCTGGTTCGCAAATACCAGGAGCGTCTGTACTGGCATATCCGCCGGATGCTGGTGGACCACGACGACACCAACGATGTTCTTCAGAACGTGTTCATCCGGGTATGGAACGGCCTCGATAATTTCAGGGCCGACGCCAAATTATATACCTGGCTCTACCGCATCGCTACCAATGAATGCCTCAGCTTCCTGGAGCAGAAGAAAAGGAAATCGTCGGTATCGCTGAGCGATGTGGAGGAAGGGCTTGCCAACCAGGTACGGGCCGATAAGGACTTCGATGCCAATAAATTAGAGTGGAAATTGCAACTAGCCATTCAGCAATTGCCTGAAAAACAACGCATTGTATTTACGTTGCGGTATTACGACGAAATGCCCTATGAAGAAATGAGCCAGGTGCTCGACACCTCCGAAGGCGCGTTGAAAGCCTCTTATCACCATGCCGTAAAAAAAATAGAGGACTTTATACTGAACCATTAAACGCCGGGGGAGAAAACCTGTCTAACAGCATATATGAACCCAACGGAACATACGAGGAATGAGCTGGCCGCCCTGAGCGGACTGCTGGCTGCTGCCGACAGCAAAGGCCGCCCCTATGCCGTTCCCGAAGGTTATTTTGAACAGTTCCCCGCCCGCTTGCTGCAACGCATCACAGGCACGGCAGCCGATACCGTACACGCGCCGGCTGACGATACAGATGTTGTTTCACCGCTGCTGGCCGGCATTGGCAGGAAAATGCCTTTTTCGGTGCCCGCGGGCTATTTTGAGCAGCCTGTTAGCCGGGTTCCGGTTCTGCCCGATGGACTGGAGAAAATCCTACCCTACCAGGTACCCGCCGGTTACTTCGACGCCCTGCCCGGGCGCCTGCTGGCGATGGTTACCGGCAGGCCGGTGACTGTTCCCGCCCCTGCCGGTTCCGGCAACCAGGGAGGCGCCCGCATCGTTTCCTTCCGTCGCAACTGGATGCGGTACGCCGCTGCGGCCGTGCTGATGGCAGCCATTGCCACCGGCGGCTGGCTGTTCGTGCACAAACAAAATACAACCGGTGGCTTTACCATTGACAACCAGGAAGCCGTCGCCCGTTTGCAGCAGGAACTCAACCAGCTAAGCGATGAGGCCATTCTCGAATACAACCAGCTACCGGCGGCCGGTGATATGCCCGCCAATGCCCTGGCTGTTAACGACGATAACCTGAGCGCGGCAGATATTCATCTTTTGCTGGAAGACATAAGTGACAGTGCTTTGCAGGATTTTCTGAACCTGGAACAAACCGGCAAAGGCAATTTGTTATACAATTAACACGGTGATATGAAAAGGATTTGTACAATTTTATGGGTAATGCTATTGGGTTGTACCATGGCCTTTTCGCAAGGCCAGCAACGGGGAGGAGAACGCGTGGAAGCGCTTAAAATCGCTTATATCACGAAAAAGCTGAACCTGACAACCGACGAGGCGCAGAAATTCTGGCCGGTGTACAACCAATACATGGCCGACCTGAAAAAGACACGGCAGGAAACGCGGGAGAATTTCGACGAGCTGGAAAAAGATGAAAAAGTGCTGGCGGTCAGAAAAAAATACCTGGGCGATTTCAGCAAAGCCCTTTCCCCCGCCAGGGCCAACGAATTCTATAAATACGAAAAAGAGTTTTACGCCTTTGTCGCCAAAGAGTTGCAGGAAAGACGCCAGAACGGTCCCCGTCAACGACAAAACAGGTAAAGCACGCAAGGCTAACGGCGCCGGTCAACCGAATACCGGGGTTTTGATATCGTGGTAGAATAAAAATTTCCATCCCGCCGCCTGCCCTTCCGCCCACCATTGCTGCCGCAGTTCCATCGCTTTCTTGCCGTCGTAATCGTACTTCGCCACGAATTTACTCTTCATCTGCTGCAGTTGCGGCGCGTTGTCTCCGCCGAAGAAAACGGTTTCACCCCCATCAACGATGGTGAACGACTGGTGCCAGGGGCAATGCCCGCCATCAACACGATACCTGATATAACCGTCTATTACACCATCGCCGTTCAGCCACTGCACATTTGGCGCCGTTGCCAGGCATTCCAGTTCTTCCATGATATAAGACGGAAAACCTTTCTCCCGCGCAAAGGCAAACTCAGCCTGTTGAATATAATAGATAGCCTGCGGAAAGCTGAGCACGCGCACGCCGGTGGCGGGATCGATATGGCTCACCCCGCCAGCGTGGTCTTTGTGCAGGTGGCTCATCAGCACTTTGGTGATCTTTTCAGGTGCTATACCCGCCGCGCGCAGGTTCTGGTATAGCTGCAATGCACCATCTTTCATAAAGCCCAGGCCCGTGTCCACCAGCAGAACATCTTCACTGGTAACCACCACAAAAGGTTGCACTTCAACCAGCAAACTGCCCACCGGGCGCGACTGGATGTCGTCGGTATTTTTATCGAACGGAACAAACTGCTTGGAGCTGTCTATCGAAAAAGCGCCTTCTGAAAGCGGGATGATCTGCATGCATTCAATTTTCATTAACGAAGAACCATTTGCCGGTCGGCATCCAGGCGTATCAGGATGAACAGCATTACCGTAAACGTGAGCAACGCCGTTCCTCCATAGCTGATGAATGGCAGCGGAATACCGATCACCGGGGCCAGGCCGATGGTCATACAGATATTGATAGTGATATGGAAAAAAATGACCGATGCCACGCCATAGGCGTAACAGCGGCTGAATACGCTTCGCTGCCTCTCGGCAATGCTGATAATGCGCATCAGCAGCAGGAAATAAATGGCGAGCAGGGTGAAGCTGCCCGCAAAGCCAAAGCCTTCCCCGATGGTACAGAAGATAAAATCCGTTCGCTGTTCGGGTACAAATTCATACCGGGTTTGGGTGCCTTTCAGCAGTCCTTTACCTGATAACCCGCCGCTGCCAATGGCGATCTTGCTCTGCTTCACGTTGTAATCGCCGTCGTCTTTTTTCTTGCCCGCCGATTTCTTCGCTATCTCTTCCGCCGCCACCGCGTCTTTGGGAATATAATCTTTACCAATGGTATCGTAGATGCGCTTCACCTGGTACGGTTGCAGGATATGGTCGAACGCATAAGGCACCGCGAAGCGCTGTATGCCCACGCAAACGGCCCAGATGCCGACCACCACAAAGAGCACCTGCTTGTGCCGTTTGATCTGTCGTCGTAAGAAATAGATGGCGACGGCTGCAATGCCGGTA
>JAKPBL010000228.1 GCA_029778965.1 Bacteroidota bacterium | reverse complement strand
AGTTGATGTTCGAAAACCGCCGGATGCTGGTAGTGCCGTTGGTAAACGGTTGCACCAGCACCACATCGGTACGGTCGAAATAGTAAGAGGTCGTAAAACTGCGTTGCGTACTGCCGCTGAACCACAGGAAGGTAATGCTTCTGGCAATCGGATCGATCTTAATATCATATTGCACGCCTCCCAGCGTAAATCGCTTGAAGTATTCCAGAATGAGGCTGATGTTCTCGAACTGCACGGTGCTTTCCCAGATGCCGTTTTGCCAGGCTGTGTAATCGTCTGTGGCCGCTTTTTCGAGGCGGAGATGCGTTTGATGATACCGGCCGGTAAGCGCAATGCTGTCGGCATATACAGAATCGATCGAAAACTCAAAATCGGAAACCAGCCCGGCGCCGTCTTCGCCCCCGTTCACCGAGCCATCGGGATCTGCTGGCAAATGTATATAGCTGTACGTGTCGAAGATCAATACCGGCTGCTGCAACGCCTTGAGCCGGTAGCTGCTTTCTTTTTCGGTACCGGCAGTGCTGGTATTGAAGTCGCTGTACATGAACACCCGGTTATCATTTCCAAAGCGGAAATGAAAATTGAAGATGCTGCCTGTACCGGTGGTGAGGGTGGCTTTCCAGCCTGAAGCCGGCGACTGCAATACCTGCTGGTAAGAAGCCAGCGCTGCATTGATTCTTTCATCGGGCGATTGATCGAATACATAGCTTTCCTTCTTGCACGATGCAAACAGCCCGGCGATCAGAAGAACATATAAGGTCCATTTTTTCATGGCGGTATTATTTGGTATAGCGCACAATGGCTGCCCTGGTTTGCTGCTGCAGGGTAGTGAAGTCGATGCTCCAGGCATTTCGCAGATAGTTTCTCACCGCGTCTGACTTTTGTAACAGCGCAGCGCGGCCCGCATCGCTGGAGATATTGGCGATCCGGTTTTCAAAAGCAGTTTGACCTTCCACCAGCAGTATGGCCAGGGTTTCGACAAAGTCGTCATCGGGCCCGCTCATGGCATAGTTCGAAATAAATCCTCTTTCATTGGCTTCTCCATCTGTGTAGTTGTACCAGTTAGATGTATAGCTGCCGGTGATCGACTTGAACTCGACGGGATACATGATATTCATATGCAGGGTATGCCCGAACTCGTGTTCGATGATGAGAAACAGGCGCTTGGCGCCCACCGAATCCTGCGATTGGTAACCAGGCATTCCCTTGATGCGAAAATTGTTCAGTTCGAACAGCAATATGCGGCCCTCTCCTTCTGCCTGTCCCTGCACGCGGGTGCCGTCTGAGTCATAAGCGGCGCTGCCGAACAGCATGATGAAACGCGGCAGGTATCGCCGCATGAAATCGGCATTTGTAACCGTTTCATACGGGGTGATCAGCACCGAGTCCAGGCATTTCATTACAGGAATCACCTTGGCTTCGTCCACCGGTGTTACGAAGCGGTTAATATTGCTCAGCTCGGTCTGCGACCATTTGTATTTGACATCCGTGTTATACGGTTTTGTATAGTTTTCGTACAGCCAGGCATCGATCTGGGTAGGCGTCCAGACATCGCCGCCCAACCCGGGTATATCATCGGCATTGCCGCTGATCTCGTCTTTCCGGCAGCCGGCCAGCGCCAGGCAGGCAATGGTTCCTATCAGTATTTTGCGGATCTGTTTCATGGTTTCAGCAGGTTAACGTGGATTGGGACTAAGGCCCGACAAACTGGTCGATTGCGGTAATTGCAGCAGCCGTCGCGGGTCGTTCTCGGTCAGCATATACACTTCTCCGGCGGCAGAACGATGTGTTACCGGTATCCGGAAACGGAGTATGTCGAACCAGCGCATACCTTCCTGCGCGAATTCCGCCCGTTTGAAATCGAGAATGGTTCTTACTATACCTATCTGTGCGTCGGATGTGCCGTAGAACTGCCTGACCTTGACAGCCGTGATATTGTGGGTGCTGCTGCTGTAATTTTCCATGCGGGTGCTGGCATACGCGTTGAGATCGGCCAAAGCCGCCGCGCTGTTGCCAAGCCATGCATTGGCTTCGGCCCGGTTGAATAGCAACTCTTCGGCAGTAAACAATGGGATCATTACATAGGGCAGCCCGATATTGGCATTGACTGAGCCCTGTACAAAATATTCATTGATCTTCGGTATCAGGTAGTTGTCGGTACCGGCCGTATAGGTCTGGAAATTGAACGACCACTGCGCACCGGTTACATTCGCGCCGAATATGGCGTTGTTTTTGGCGCTGGTCATGGCGTAACGCAGGGTATAATATTGGCGGGCATACACTGACGACGCCTCTACCAGCAGCAGGTTGGCGCTGGTGCTTGCCCGTGCGTAGGTCTCAAACAACTCCCGGAAGGTCATAGTGCGGTAGCTGGTATTCCAGGGCCTGAGCAGGTTCGTCACATTTCCGCCGCCCAGCGCCGCCGTGGCATGGTCTACGGCTTTCTGGAATTCGCCCTTATACAAATAGAACCGGCAGGCAAATGCATTGGCGGCCATTTTGGTGAAATGGTATTTTGGAACGGCATACCGGTTGTCGTTCAGCAGGGGTAGGCCGGCGGTAAGATCGGCTTCAATATTTGCATATACAGACGCCACCGTTCCCCGTTGGTATTGTTTTATCACTACGTCTTCCGGTTCGGTTACATAGGGAATACCCGGATCGCTGGCGGCGGTTGCCGGGTCGTATGCATTGGCAAAAAGCGTTACGAGCATAAAGTGACTGTAAGCCCTTGCCACCAGGGCTTCGCCGCGCTGCGAGCTGTAGGCATCGGTATTGCCGGCTGTCTCGCATGCTTTCAGCGCCTGGTTGGCGGCGGCGATGGCGGCATAACAGGCATTCCAGTAATATTCGGGCGAATCCTGGTCGGGATCGATCACATCACCGAATTTATAGCTGGTAGCGTTCACAATATCGACCGTTCCCGTTCCCTTGTCGGCCACATTGTCTGACATGGCTTCTGCAAAGGTCATATAGTTGGCCTGCGGATAAGCCGTGCCCAGCAATTGCGATACCTTTTCGGGTGAGTTCAGCTCGGTTCGGTTGTCGGGCGCTTTTTCCAGGTATTTGGAACAGCCGGCCAGCAAGGGCAAAGCGGCGACGGTGATATAGCGGAGGATGTTTTGCATGGTTCTCATATTGTCAGAAGCCAAGTTTTAAGGAAAGGGTGACCTGTTTCTGAATGGGCTGGGCAACACCGCCGGATATATAAAATTCAGGATCCTGCCCCCTTAGTTTCGGATCTGCGTATATCAGCCAGGGATTCGTAGTAGACAGGGTGGCTGACAGGCTGTTCGCTTTTATCCGCTGTGCAAAAGCCGGATTGGCCTGGTACGAAACGGACACTGTTTTCAGGCGCACAAAATCGCCTTTGGCGACACGCTCCGTAGAATAGTTGTAGTTGTTATAGGGATACGAGCCCGAAAGCTGCGACTGCTCCCACAAGCCCAGAATGCTGGGTACGGTGGTCTTCGTTTCGTCACCTGGTAATACCCACCTGTCGCGGAACTCCTTGGGCATGGCGTCCTGGTCGGAATACAGGGTACGGAAGGCGGGATACAGCCTGATCTTGTTTCCCCACTGATAGGTGATCAGGAAGTTCAGGGTGAAATTTTTGTACCGGAAATTCTGCGAGAAGCCGCCATTGACCGGCGGGTCTACAGGACCTTCGTATTTCAGGTGGGACACGTTTTGGTCTTGCAGGTACACCGCCGAACTGGTCTCTCCTTTTTCGTCGGTAAAAAGCGGCATACCGGTGTTATGATCCAGGCCGCGGAACGGCAGGGAGAACAGGCTTCGCACAGGATATCCTTCCCTGTTCCCGCCTTCGGGTATAACAAGGCTGAATATATTCGGCTCGTTCTTCGCGTTGACGATCTGGTTATAATTGTAGCTGAAGGTCAGCGTGCCTCGCCAGCCCCAGTTCTTTTGTCGCACGATCTCACCGGTCAGCAATACCTCGCCGCCCCAGGAATTCATATCGGCATAATTGGCGGCCTTATACGCTTCTCCGCCGATACCCGAGGTT
>JAKPBL010000210.1 GCA_029778965.1 Bacteroidota bacterium | reverse complement strand
CAAGGGAAACGGCAGCTTTTCCGCCGCGGCGCAAACGGTTTCCACACCCCGCGTCAGTTTCGCGATAACAGCCTACGATACCCATTCGGGATCCACCAACCTGAACGGCATCTACGAAGCCGTATTATACGATAACGACAAGGCGGTGATCGGTTTCCGGATGGACAATATCAGCTACGCCGGCACCCGCTACCTGAATGCGCACATCGATTACAAAACCAGGGCCAACGGCGGCGCCTACCTGCAGCACCTGAGCGAATTGCAGGGATATGAAAATTCGATCTACAAAAAGTTTTCGGGTGATGGCGTGCTGGATATTTCCGACGGCAAGGAACACCGTATTCGTATTGAAGTAAAGGATGCTTACGGGAATACGTCGATTGCCGGCACCACGGTTAAGTACGACGGCAAGCCGGTGGTATTTGCGCCGCCGGCGGGGCAGCGTTTCTACCCCGGGCAGGTCGGCGTGTTCGAATCGCCCGAATGTGAGTTTGCGCTGGGCGAGAAATCGCTCTACGACAGCGTTTCCGTCGCCTACAGCCAGCAGGCGACGAGTTTGCCGCAGGTGGTTTCCAGCCTGCATGCCATTGGCAACAAGGGCATACCCATTCAGGATTCCCTGCTGGTGCGTATTAAATTGACAAAAGGCATTCCCGCCGAACTGATACCACGGGTGGTGATGCAACGCTTTGTTGGTACTAAAAAAGAGGTGGTGCCGGTGAGTTGGTCTGAAGGTTGGGCCACCGGCCGCTTCCGCGACTTCGGGAATTTCCAGTTGGTGCTCGACACCACGGCGCCGGTTATAAAGCCCGTTGGCTGGGTCGATGGGGCCAATCTCTCGAAAGCCGGCCGGCTGGTGTTTACGGTAGACGACAACCTCGACGAATGGCGGGTGACCCGCACCCTGCTCGACGGCAAATGGATCCGGTTTACGAACGACAAGGGCAGGAATTTTATTTACCGATTTGACGAACTTTGCGGTCCCGGTGAGCACGAGTTGTTCATCATAGCTTTTGATGCTGCCGGCAACCGCACTGAAAAACTATTCCGCTTCAGCAGATGACCCATTTACAGGCGGGCGACAAAGCGCCCCGGTTTACCGCAAAAGACCAGCACGGCAATAAGGTATCGCTGGCCGATTTCAAAGGAAAAAAGCTGGTGCTTTATTTCTACCCGCAAGACCTGACGGCCGCTTGCACCACCCAGGCCTGCAACCTGCGCGACCATTATTCAGCCCTCCTGAAAGCGGGTATTGCGGTGGTGGGTGTGAGTCCCGATACCGCTGAAAAGCACCTGCAGTTCGAGGCAAAACACCAGTTGCCTTTTCCATTGATCACCGACCCGGAACACAAGCTGATCGATCTCTACGGCGTTTGGGGCGAGAAGCAATTATACGGCCGCAAGTACATGGGACTGCACCGTACAACATTCCTGGTTAACGAGAAGGGGGTGATAGAGAAGGTATTTCTGCGGCCGAAGAACAAGGCCCATGCGGAAGAGATACTGGCCCAGTTGCCGTAACTTACCTGCCTCAGCCAAAGAGACAAAACAGCGGCAGAAAAATAAAAAATTACCTAACTGTAATCCTCCGGCAGGTGAAATACCGCATTCGCGAGAACTCTTTCTGGGCAAAGCTGGCGGCCAAAAAGCTGAAATCCGACCAGATGGCCATGGTGCTGGGCCGTACCATTCACCTTTACAATACCGATCACCGCGAATTTCTGAACAACCGCCGCTGGCTGCGGCACGAGCTGGCGCATATCAAACAATACCGCGAGCTGGGCTTCTTCGGCTTTCTATGGGCCTATACCCTTGAATCGATCCGCAAAGGCTACCAGCAGAACCGTTTTGAAGTAGAGGCGCGGGCGGCTGAGTGGGACGACAGCCTCGACCAGACTTACAATTTTGCACCATCGAAAAAACAGCTTATGGCAGCCACTCGACCGAACCCACCGCAAAATGATGCAGCAACGCATCGCGGGTGATCAGTTCGCCCTGTGTACTCACCCCTTTCACCATCGTCTCAAATACCCGGTTGTCTTTTTTCAGCCGCACCGTTTCACCCCTTTTGTACAATACCGATTCGAAATCGGTGTGCAACTGCTGTCGACCGCCAGCGCACAACTGCTGCCATCTTTTATCGAGGCAGGCGCAGAGCAGGGCCGCTTCCGGCAGCAGGTCATATTCCTTCCCCGTGATCTGCAACAGGCTTACCGGGTTTCTAACGGCGGGATCGAATGCCCGCTGGTTCAGGTTGATGCCCATCCCTGCAATGGCAAATTGCCAGTGACCAGCCACCCAGAGGTTCTCGATCAGAATACCCCCTGCCTTTCTGTCACGCCAGTACAGGTCGTTGGGCCACTTGATCCGCGTGTCGTCGCCGGCTTTTTCGCTGAACCAGTCATAGACGCCCAGGGCCATGGCCATGCTCAGCGGAAACAGATCGGTGGCGCCCAGCTCATTGGTTTCCAGCACAATACTCTGCATGATATTGACCCCGCGGGCGGTGATCCATTGCTTACCGCGCTGCCCCTTTCCGGCGGTCTGCTGCATCGCGAAAAAGACATCCCCCTGCCTGGCGCCCCCTGACCTGGCCAGGGCCATGGCATAGTTGTTGGAGCTGTCGACTGAATCCAGCACGGTGAATTGATTACCGATCGTCAAAGAGGCCATGTGGTTGGGTAAAAGATTGTTATTTTTGAACAGGGCGAATCTAGTATTTTCCCTATCTTATCATCAAAAGAAAGATTATTGGAACCACTGTCAATATTAGCCAACCGTCCGCGAAGCGGCGTAACCCGGTTAACAAAGAATGCCAAAATCCTCAAATCCATTATAAAAGCGATCCAGGAGAAAAAGGGAGAACGCATAGTAGCCCTCGATCTCCGGAAAATACACGAAGCAGTTGCTGATTTTTTCATCATTTGCGAAGGCGGATCAACCACCCAGGTGAAAGCCATTGCCGATGCGGTAGAGTACGAGCTCAAACACGAGCTGGAAGAGATGCCGTACCGGCACGAGGGACAGCAGGCCGCCCAGTGGATACTGATCGACTATGTAAACGTAGTGGTTCACGTCATGCTGCCCGAAACCAGGAAGTTCTATCGCCTGGAAGAAATGTGGAGCGACGCACCCATGACCGAATACAATGGCTGAGATTTTTACGTTTACTGAACAAACCAGTGCCCGGAAGCATTAGTATCCTTTATAGCTTAAATTAACTATGTCACAGGAAGATTACAAACCCGGCGGAGTAAACCGGATGAGAACGAGACCCGATGGAAACGGCAATGATCCCCGGAAAGGCCCGCGGTTCAATATCTATTGGATCTGGGGTGCCCTGGCAGTGATCCTGCTCGGGTTTAACCTTTACAGCGGGTTTGCCCCCGACGCCCGACGCATCAATTTCGACGAATTCAAAACCGAAATGCTGAGCAATGGCGATGTGGAGAAGATCGTGCTGATCAGCAACAAGAACCTGGTGCGCGTTTTTATCAAACCCGAAGCCCTCAAAAAAGAGTATTACCAAAATAAACTCCCCAAAGGGTTCAACGCAGCCAACGACAAAGGCCCGCAGTTTGAATTTACCATCGCCAAGCCCGAAATATTCACCGACGACCTGCGCGATTTCTATACCAAGAACCCCGCGGTTAAAGAAGTGCCACGCATCGATGAAACCGAGGGCGACTGGCTGGCGCCGATCTTTCAGTTCGTGCTGCCGATCTTCATCATTGTACTCATTTGGGTGCTGCTGATGCGTAAAATGGGCGGTGGCGCCGGTGGCGGCGCCGGACCCGGTGGCATCTTCAATATCGGCAAATCGAAGGCCCAGTTGTTCGATAAGGGCACCCGTGTAAACATTACGTTCAACGATGTGGCTGGTCTCGACGAAGCCAAGGTGGAGGTGATGGAGATCGTGGACTTTCTTAAGAACCCGAAAAAATATACCAACCTGGGGGGCAAGATTCCCAAAGGCGCTCTGCTGGTGGGTCCGCCGGGTACCGGCAAGACCCTGCTCGCCAAGGCCATGGCCGGCGAAGCACAGGTGCCTTTCTTCAGCCTCAGCGGCAGTGATTTCGTGGAAATGTTCGTAGGCGTAGGCGCCAGCCGCGTACGCGACCTGTTCAAGCAGGCCCGTGAAAAAGCACCCTGCATCATCTTTATCGATGAGATCGATGCCATCGGCCGCGCCCGTGGTAAGAATGCCATCATGAGCAACGACGAACGCGAAAGCACCCTCAACCAGTTGCTGGTGGAAATGGATGGTTTCAGCGGCGAAAGCGGCATCATCGTGCTGGCGGCCACCAACCGTCCCGATGTACTCGACAGCGCCCTGCTGCGCCCCGGCCGTTTCGACCGCCAGATCGGCATCGACAAACCCGATGTAAAAGGCCGCGAAGCCATTTTCAAAGTGCACCTCAAACCGATCAAGGTGTCGGAACAGGTGGATATCCATAAACTGGCCGAGCAAACCCCCGGTTTTGCCGGCGCCGATATCGCCAACGTATGTAACGAAGCGGCCCTGATCGCTGCCCGCAAGGGAAAGGAAGCGGTTGATATGACCGACTTCCAGGATGCGGTGGACCGGGTGATCGGCGGTCTCGAGAAGAAGAACAAGATCATCTCGCCCGACGAGAAAAAGATCATCGCTTACCACGAAGCCGGTCACGCCATCTGCGGATGGTATCTCGAACATGCCTACCCGCTGCTGAAAGTGACCATTGTGCCGCGCGGTACGGCAGCCCTCGGGTATGCCCAGTACACCCCGAAAGAGCAATACCTCTACAATACCGACCAGTTGATGGACCAGATCTGTATGACCCTGGGTGGCCGCGCTGCGGAAGACATTTTCTTCGGCAAGATCTCTACCGGCGCCCAGAACGACCTGCAGCAGATCACCAAGATGGCCTATAGTATGGTGACCGTATATGGTATGAACGATAAAGTGGGTAATATCAGCTTCTATGACCCGCAGCAGGAGAACTCGTTCACCAAGCCTTATTCGGAAGAAACCGCGCGCATGATCGACGACGAGGTGCGCAAGCTGATAGATGCCGCCTATGACCGCACCAAAGACCTGCTGCTGACGAAGCGCAACGAGGTGGGCCTGCTGGCAGAGCAGTTGCTGGAAAAAGAAGTGCTGTTCCAGAGCGACGTGGAGCAACTGATCGGAAAACGCCCCTTTGAAGAAAAGAAGACCCTCGATGTGGAAGATAAACCTGTTATTGCTTAATACATGCGTGTGTCTCCTTCCAAAGAGAATATATTGAAGAAAATCAGGAAGGCGTTGAGCGAATCAACGCCTCTTCCTTTTTCAAACAGTGAAGGCAGCCAGCCGGTATTCGTTCAGTCGGACGAAGACCTGGCCCTGGTTTTTGCCGAAGCGTTTAGCGCCCTGCAAGGGAAATTTGCCTTTTGCCTCGACGAAAAAGAGCTGGCCGCACAGCTAAAGGCATTGATCGCCGAACGCAAATGGGAAAGCATTTATGTGCGCGACCGCAAGATTCGCGAACAGCTCACGGCCATGGGTATCCCGGCCCTGGCGCCCGATAGCGGTATGGACACCCTTAAAGCCTGCGATGCGTCGGTAACCGGTTGCGAATGCCTGATCGCCCGCACAGGTACCATGGTGCTCAGCGCGGGGCAGGAAAGCGGCCGTACTACCAGTGTATATGCGCCCGTGCATATCTGCATCGCCAGCGCCGGGCAAGTGGTGTATGACGTGCGCGACGGGCTCAAATACATCAAAGACAAATACGGCGACAAGATCCCTTCGCTGGTCAGCTTCGCCACCGGCCCCAGCCGTACGGCCGATATCGAAAAAACACTGGTGGTAGGCGTACACGGCCCGAAAGAAGTGTATTGCTTTTTGGTGAACAGCTAGAACTATCTTTGCGGCCATGCAACTGGAGCCGGGAAAAAAAATATATTTCATTTCTGATTCCCATCTCGGAACACCCGGTTTCGACGCCAGCCTGCTGCGCGAAAAAAACATGGTCCGCTTTCTCGACAAAGCGCAGCACGATGCGGCCGTCATTTTTATTGTGGGCGACCTCTTCGACTTCTGGTACGAATACAAAACCGTGGTGCCCAAAGGCTATGTACGCATTCTGGGAAAAATAGCCGCGCTGACCGACCGCGGTATTCCCGTGCATTTTTTTGTAGGCAACCACGACATGTGGATGGATGGCTATTTCGAAAAAGAACTGAACGTGCCGGTGTACTTCGAGCCGAAAGAATTTGTATTTAACGGCAAACAGTTTTTGATAGGGCATGGCGATGGCCTGGGCCCCGGCGATCACGGGTATAAGTTCATCAAGAAGATATTCCGCAACAGGTTCTGCCAGTGGCTGTTCGGCAAATTGCACCCCGACTGGGGCATCGGCCTGGCCAACTATTTCAGCCGGCGCAGCCGCGCCATGACCGGGCACACCGACGAAAAATTTCTCGGCGAAGAAAATGAATGGCTGATCAGCTATTGCAAGGAAGTGTTGCAGACCCGGCACTACGATTATTTCATTTTCGGTCACCGGCATTTGCCCATCGACTTTGCCCTGCCGCAGCACAGCCGTTATATCAACCTGGGCGACTGGATAAAATACAACAGCTACGGTGAGTTCGACGGTGAAACCATGCACTTAAAATATTATTCCGAATGAAGGCGGGCCTGCTGACGATCGCGTTGCTGGCAGCCCTGGCCTCGGGCGCGCAAACCGACAGCCTGCCCCTGCTGGGCAGCTTCGGCAGGAACCTCACTGATTTCGCTGTCGACAACCTCGGCAATATCTTCCTGGTGAATGAATCGGGTGAGCTGAAGAAGATTGGTCCGAAGGGCGACTCCATCGCCGTTTTCAACGACGTGAAACGCTTCGGCAAGCTCTATTCGATCGATGTTGCCAACCCGTTGAAAGTATTGTTGTATTACCGCGATTTCGGCACCATCGTGGTGCTCGACCGGTTTTTGAACAGCCGCAATACCATCGATGTGCGCCGCCGTGAGATCATGCAATCGCAGGCCGTAGCGCAATCGTTCGATAACGGCGTATGGATCTATGATGAGCTGGCGGGCCGGCTGAAGCGGCTTGATGACAACGGAACCGTGGTAAGCGAAACCACCGATTTCCGGCTGTTGTTCGACGATCCGCCCACGCCGGTACAGATCGCCGATGCCGATCGGTTGGTGTACCTGTACGATCCTGCGAAAGGATTGTTTGTATTGGATTATTTCGGCACGGTGCGCAACCGCGTGGCCCTGCTGGGCTGGCAGGACATGCAGGTGATCGGTAACCGGGTGATTGGCCGGAAAGGCCACCTGCTCGAAAGCTATGCGCCCGGCTCCCTGCGGCTGGA
>JAKPBL010000152.1 GCA_029778965.1 Bacteroidota bacterium | reverse complement strand
TATATGCGATTGACCGACAACGGTCGAAAAATTCTGCGGACGGTATTTTCTCGCCGATACAACAAACTGTTCCATGCCGCAATGTAATAATTTTTATCTCGCACCCGTCGGGTGCCACCCGACGGGTGGAATTTACAGCGGGGGGTGCCGGTGAAAAGGCTGATCGCGGTCGAAAAGGTAGCGGTAGGTGGCCAGCACCCGGCTGCGAATGGGTGTGAGGCTTTCGGCCACGGCGATCATCTTAGGATTGAAATCGCCGATCCACTGCATTTCATATTCGTCGTAGTGCAACCGGTGCTGGATGATTTTGCCGGCTTCCACGATCAGGTAGCTGTCAACGCCCCTCGCCTGCCATTCGGGTACCACGCCGAAAACGAGGCCTACAAAACGCTTGTTCACCCTGAATCGTTTCAGCCAGAGGAAGTACAGTTTCTGTAGCAGGCCGAATTGGCCGTTGAGGTATTTAAACCACTGGTTCAGGTCGGGCAGGTTGATGAATATGGCAACGGGCTCATTGTTGTAATAAACGAACCAGTTGATCCGCTCGTCGAGTACGGGCTTCATGCTGCGAAACAGCAGCTTGCACTGCTGCAGGCTCAGCTCTTTATTCCCCGCATGTTTGGCCCAGGCTTTATTATAAACGGTACAAAAGTC
Organism: Bacteroidota bacterium; assembly: GCA_029778965.1. Lineage (GTDB taxonomy): Bacteria > Bacteroidota > Bacteroidia > Chitinophagales > Chitinophagaceae > Flavihumibacter. The sequence continues at coordinate 2,746 of JAKPBL010000152.1, read as the reverse complement.
GGCGGCATATTTGTCGATGTCTTTTTTCGACATATGCCTGGCGCTGAAACCGGGGTCTTTCTCGACGTTCGCGTGGCGGTCGAACAGCTTTTGCTGGAAAGGCTCACGGGGATGCATACCGAAGCATATCTGCCGGTAGAACTGCTGAAAGCCATAGCCTTCAAAAAGCGCCTGGTAATAAGGCGGGTTGTAATTCATGCAATACAGGGGCGGCTGAAATCCCTCGACCACCAGTCCCCACCATTTATCGCGCTCGCCGAAATTAATCGGCCCGTCCATTGCCATCATGCCGTTTTCGGTTAGCCATGACCGTGCCTGGTCGAATAACATATTGGCGGCCGCCTGGTCGTTGATGCATTCAAAAAAACCAATGCCGCCTGCCGGTCCCTGGTCGCCTTTGTTCTTATACCGTTTGTTGACAAAAGCGGCTATGCGGCCAACCGGTTTATCGTCGGCAAGCAGTATCCAGCGAATAAGCGTTCCATTCCGGAATGCCTTGTTTTTCGCGGGATCAAATACCTCATCCACATCTTTGTCGAGCGGACGTATCCAGTGAGGATTGTCTTTATACAATTGCAGCGGCACTTCCAAAAAACGGCGCGCCTGCTGCCGGTCTTTTACTTCAACTAATTGCATCATTGTTCTTTGCCAAGAAAGGGCAAGTTAAACCGAACCGGTCTATTTTTCTTTCTTTTCAGCACCGGCATGGGGGTCTGGAATTCCCAGTAATATATTTTCAGCAAAATCAGGAAATAGGAGATCAGCAAAGGGCCGAAGATCAGTCCCGGCAAATTGAAGAATTTCAGCCCCATCACCACGCCCAGTACCGTAACAATGGGGTGCGTATCGGCCATTTTCTTTGCCAGCAAAAAGCGAACCACGTTGTCTGCCGAGCTGAGCACCACCGCCCCGAAAGCGATCAGTGATATGCCGGGCCACATATGCCCCGTGGCGATCAGGTACACGGCGGCGGGCGCCCAAACAAGCGCCGTTCCTACCACGGGCACAATAGACGACATACCGGTAAACACGGCCCAGAATCCCGGCTCGGGCAAACCGGCGAAGCGATAGGCGAAATAAGCCAGCCCGCCCTGCACCAACCCGATCAGTGGCACGGCAAATGCATTACTTACGGTCTGGGCAACCAGCTCACGGCCAAAAAGCTCGATCTGGTTGCGGGGAAAAGGCAGGAAGAAAACAATCGCCGCTTCCATGCGGTTCACGTTGATGATCATGAAATAGAGGAAGAAATACATCATCGTGAAGGTGCTGAAAAAGTTGAGGCTGTTGTTGAGCACGGTGCTCATAAGGCCGGTACTGAATGCCTGTATCTGTTGGATATTATCGTCTGACAGCAGCCGGATACCGTACCGGGTTGTCAGTTCCTCGTCGAAATGCCGCAGCGTTCGCAGGATGATCTCGGGATCCTGTATATAGCTGGCCATTTTATTGTAGATCATGCTGGCGAAAAGCGTCAGCGGGCCCATAATAATAAGGCAACTGAACACGATGATGACGATGGCGGCGAGTCGCTTCGACCAGCGGCATTTTTTGACGAGGTATTCCGTCAGCGGCTTGGTTAGCACGTAGATCATGACCGCCGCCAGAAAAGCCGTGAAGAACTCGATCAGGCTGTAGAGCAGGAAAGCGCCCATGGCGATGATGATGGCCAGAAAAAAATATTTGTTGATTTTGAGATCAGACCTGATTTCCATGGATGGGTATTAATAGGCGTTAATTAGACGGGATGCCGTAATTTTAGAAAACAATTTAACTGTAAAATTTAAAGCCATGAGCGATAATTCAAAGTTTTTGACCGGGTTGCTGGTAGGAGTGGCAGCAGGCGCCGCCATTGGATATTTCCTGACCACCGACAAAGGCAGGGAAATACTCGATGACATCAAATCGGCCGCTTCCGATGCCGGCGAAGAAGTTAAGAACGTGATCGCCAAGGGAAAAAAATGGGCCGAAGACGTGGAAGAAAAAACAAACTTCAATACTTAAAGGATGGATCAACAGGAACCAAATTATTTTGAGCGAACGGAAAAGCTCATCCGGCAATACATTGAAGACCGCACCCTGCTGCTGAAGCTGACGGCTACTGAAAAGATCGCCCGGCTGGCCGCGGCACTCGTGATCTTCCTGGTGATCAGCCTCGTAGGCTTCCTGCTGCTGCTGTTCATCAGTATTCTTGCGGGGTACCTGTTCTCTGTGTGGACAGAGAGCTACCTGATCGGCTTCGGCATTGTAACCCTGGTGTACCTGGTGTTGCTGGTCCTGGTGCTAACCCTTCGTAAAAAATACCTCGATCCGCTGATCACCAATACCGTGGTCAGGATTTTCTTTGACAAAACAGCCGATGATGACGGAAATAACCAACAGACCGGCCGCGCTTAAGCGCGATCTTTCGCATATCAATAACGTAAACGACCTGCTCGACGAAGCGAGGCAGCTTCGCCTGAAGATACGCGTCCAGGAAGACGTGCTCCGCGAACAGTTAAAAGCATTGCCGAAAGAAACCCTGAAGCTGGGCGTTGGCAATGTGGTGCAGCCATTGCTGAAGAACAAGGCTGCGGGACTGGCCGTAACGGCGGCGACGGCCGTGGCGGGTAATTTCATTGTCAGGAAAGCGGCAGCCACCGCAACGCGTTCGGTATTTTCTTCGCTCACCAAAACCGGCCTGGTGGCGGCAGGCGAGTTCCTGCTGCGCAAGCTGCTGACACGGAGAAAGAAAAGGAAATAAGCT
>JAKPBL010000145.1 GCA_029778965.1 Bacteroidota bacterium | reverse complement strand
TCCTGTAAGCGATGTTATCAAAGCTTCAAATCAATTTTCAGATGCCCATAAAATCCTTTTTCTGCTATCTCCTTAAGCGTTTGCAGCTTGATATTATTATAATCAGTTTCTATTTTAGAAATACAGCTTCATTTCTTTCCAGCTTTTTGTGCTAGTTGGTCTTGTGTCAACTACCGGTTGTTCTCTGGCTTTTTTCGGCATATTTTCATATTATTATCTGACATTTAATTTAAAAAATAATTAAATGATACACGTTTATTGCTATTATAAATGTATAATACGGCCGCTGAAGGTAGCATTAACGGGTAAGCAATGCCCTTATTACATTGATATTATTAAACACAGACCGGAACGGGAAAGGATGCCTGATCAATTTAGTAATTGATCTATCCGGATGGCGTCCAAATAGGGGAACAATTGTTTTGTATCCTGAAACACCCTGTACTCCTCGATCTCTTTACACTTATAACAGCAGTAGGTCTCTACATAGAATTCATGTAACTGATAAAGGAAAATCATTTGATTGTTAAGGTGTCTCTTAGCAATGGCAACACCTTCAGTCATAACGATAGATCTTTTGTGGTCCTCTGGTAATGCAATAAATTCTGACAGTTTCATAAATAACAATTTTACAATTAAGTTAAAAATGCGATTCCTAAAACCCGGCGCTGGAGATATGATAGGATGCCATCAGCTCACGATAATCAATGAACTTACGAGGCAGAGACAGTAACAAAAAAGGCTAATTTGCTAAAACAGGCATACTATACAAGGCAAATATAAAAGTGATTTTGAAAAATTGAAATTTTTTTCCGGTGACAAGAAAAGCTGAAAGCACAGCAGTTTTCCTGTTAAGAATGTATATCCCTGGGGCATTGTTTTAACAGGGATATTGAAATCTTTTGAAAAAGCATCATTTATCCTGCTTACGCGGTGCTACAGGACGGCATATAAAAAACAACGCATTGCTGCGGCGCTGTTGTAATGCGGCGTTGTGGACATTTTTTAGGGCAGTTGCTTTTCCAGGGTAATGGATTTAGATCAGGATTTTTTCAGGTTCTTAGGACTATTGCGATCTGTTTTCCGGTTAGTTGTCCATTAGGTTTGTTACACAAACAAACGAAGCATCCGGCTTGAAAAAAATGGAACGCGATGTGATTGTTTTGTCATAATGGTTCAACAGCATCGGAAAACTACCATCTTTAGAGAAATTTTTACAAATGCCATCCAAAGAAAACCTGTCGCTGCAGAGAACAAACCTTCTTTACTCGAAAAAATATCGGGCGTTTCTTCAGAACTGAAAACAGATATTATTGCCGGTCCGCATTCAGGTAAACAATGGGTCGGAATTTACTTCCAGGGATTTCGACAAGTGGGCTTATGAAAACCAGGTCAAAAAGTTGTTGAAAATAAAAAAGGACTGATCCATCTGCTGAACCAGTCCTTTATAAGTTTTTGAAAATCAGTGACTCCGTCAGGATTCAAACCTGAAACCTTCTGATCCGTAGTCAGATGCTCTATTCAGTTGAGCTACGGAGCCATTTCCCTGTTAAGGGAGGGCGAAGATAGCAAAAACCGTCTTCGCCCCCAAGAAAAATCATGTATTTATTAATAATGCCAGCGCACAAATGCTTCCATAGCAGCATATTGCGTGAGCCCCAGTTTTGCATACAATTCGGCGGTATTGCGGTTCCGGTCTTCCGCGCGTTGCCAGAACTCGCGGGCATCGGTTCCCTGGAAAGGCACGGAATCTTTTTGCGACTGGTGGATAAAGATACCCAGGCGCTTTTTCATTACCTGGTCGGGACTCATCGGAATGGCCATCTCGATCTCCTCAATGTTCCACTCCTGCCAGGCGCCTTTGTACATCCATACCCAGCAATCTTTCACCCATTCATCACCCGCGGCTTTCAGGCGGCGCATCGATTCGAAAATGACATCGAGGCAAACCTTGTGCGTACCGTGCGGGTCGGCCAGGTCGCCCGCAGCATAGATCTGGTGCGGTTTGATCTGGCGCAGCAGTTCCATGGTCAGCAGTACATCGGCTTCGCCCATCGGGTTCTTCTTCACCGTGCCTGTTTCGTAGAAAGGCAGGTTCTGAAAATGGATATGTTCATCCTTGATACCTACATAGCGACAGGTAGCTCTTGCCTCGCAACGGCGGATCAGTCCTTTAATGGCCCGTACCTCGGCCGTATCGCTGGCGCCCGGTTTTTTGGTTTTCAAAAATGCACGCGCGTCGTCGTGGATCTTACGGCTCTTATTTGAGTCGATGCCGGAAATCTCTTCGAAGCCTACGGCAAAATCGAGAAACCGGGTTACAAACTCGTCGGTAACGGCGATGTTTCCGCTCGTCTGGTAGGCTACATGCACTTCGTGACCCTGGTCTTGCAGGCGCATGAAAGTGCCGCCCATGCTGATGATATCGTCGTCGGGATGCGGACTGAAAATCACGCAACGCTTTGGGTAGGGGAGCGACCGCTCGGGGTGATTCGGTATTACGGCATTGGGCTTGCCACCGGGCCAGCCGGTAATGCTGTCGCGCAGCATGTAATACACTTCCAGGTTCACTTCATATGAATCGCCTTTTTCTACCAGCAGGTCACCCAGGCCATTGTCGTTGTAATCGCTGTTGGTCAGCCCCAGTACCGGTTTTCCTACTTTGAGCGCCGTATTGACAACCGCCTTTTTGATCATGGCGGGCGTCCATTTGATGTCGCCGGTCAGCCAGGGACTGCGGTACCGGGTCAGTTCGGCCGCGGCAAATTCATCGAGAACGAACACTGTATCGTTGTGCTGCTGCAACAGGGAAGCGGGGATCTGTTCTGTAACGTTCTCTTCCACTGCTTTCTGGATAACAGATGCTTTTACAGCGCCCCAGCCCATCAGGAAAATCTTGCGCGCGTTCATGATGGTGTCTATGCCCATGGTAACAGCCAGGCGCGGCACCTGCGTTATATTGGAAAACTCATAGGCATTGGCTACGCGGGTGGAGTTTTCGAGGTTCACCAGGCGGGTGCGTGAGAAGCGGCTGGAGCCGGGCTCGTTGAAACCAATATGCCCGTTGGAGCCGATGCCCAATACCTGGATCTCGACACCGCCCGCCTCTTTGATTTTCTGGTCGTATTCTGCCGTATATTTTTTGATATCGTCTTTCGGCCATTCGCCGCTGGGAATATGAATGTTCTCGGGCTTGATGTCCACATGGTTGAACAGTTGTTCTCTCATGTAGCGGTTGTAGCTCTGCAATGCATCTTTGTCGATCGGGTAATATTCATCGAGGTTGAAGCTGATTACGTTGCTGAAGCTAAGCCCTTCTTCCCGGTGCAGCCGAACCAGCTCAGCATACACTGCTTTGGGCGATGAGCCCGTGGCCAAACCTAAAACACAAGGTTTGCCTTCCGCCTGTTTTTGCCGGATGGCTTTGGCAATTTCGTGGGCAATAAATACGGACCCTTCTTTCAGGCTGCTGTAGATCCGCACGGGTATTTTTTCAAATGAATCGGCCATGCTCATATGCTAATGGGGTTTTGGTAACGTTGGCAAATCTATTAAAACAAATGTGCTTTTGCCAATTGCAATCGATTGATTCCATTGGCATTTTTTCTTTCCGCCGGCGGCCTGGTCTTAAAAAACCTCGATTTCGTCGGCAAAAAGCCAGGCAGGCTTCCCCGCCCCGCTGGCTCCTTCGGGAATCGGGCCGAAATTCGCTGCCTTTATTTTGACGAAGCGGGCTTTCTGGTCACTGGTTTTTACGGTCATTAGACCCACGCTATTTCCGGCAGGCTGGAACAGGCCTGTTTTGCCGATGCTGCTGTACGCAGCACCGTCGTTTGACACGAATACTTCTATGGCCGAAGGAGGATACACCCAGCTTCCGCCGGATGCAATGGTGTGAAGACCAACCGTACTGAAATCGACCGGCGCCAGGAGATCAACCACGAACTCAACGTCTTTTCCGTCCCATCCCAACCATTCTGCGCTGTTCATACCCGTTGTTGACCGAAGCCCGTTCACCAGCCCGAAAACGCCGCCCTGCCCGGGGTAGTTTTTTGCCGGCGCGGGCGATACGGTCACTGCCTTACCGGTAGCTTTGTTAAAACTGACATCCAGTTTTGCCATAGCACCCACGGCGTTTCCGTTTCGTTCGTTCCAGGCCGTTAGCAGTCCGCTGGTGGTTATCTGCAGCGGCGTTTTGTAGTCAGCGGCTGCCGCTGTTGCCTGGCCGGCAGGTACAAAACGATAGCGGGTAACCACGCCGGGAGCCGATTTTTCCATGCGCACGCTGATGCCCCGGTGCTGCGCCGATGGACCGACTTCGGGTTTTACGTCAAAAAAAGCCTTGCTGTAATTGATGCCCCATTGATCAAGTCTTTGCATATACACCGGCACTTTTTGTGCAAAGCGTTGCCAGTTGCGTTTTGCTTTGGGCGACCACAGTACTTCGCTGAGGGCGCCAATACGCGGAAAGACCATGTATTCCACTTTTTGTGGGTTCTTGATGTATTCCGTCCACAGGTTCGCCTGGGCGCCCAGCACGAAACCGGCTTTGTCGGCGGGCAGCGCTGCGGGAACGGGCTCATAACTATAGGTCTTTTCCAGGGGCGTAAAGCCGCCGATGGTCACCGAATCTTCGTTGCGGGTCTGGCTGAAGTCGAAGTAAACATGGCTGCCCGGTGTCATAATTACATCGTGGTTTTGTTTGGCGGCTTCAATGCCACCTTCTTCGCCCCGCCAACTCATCACCATTGCATTGGGCGCCAATCCGCCTTCCAGTATCTCGTCCCAGCCAATGATCGTTCTTCCCTTGCTGTTAATATATTTCTCCATGCGCTGGATGAAATAGCTTTGCAGCCCGTGCTCGTCTTTCAGGTTTTTTTCTTTGATCAGGTTCTGGCAGAATTCGGATTTTTTCCAGTTGTTTTTGGGACATTCATCGCCACCGACATGGATGTATTTTGACGGAAACAGGGCAATCACTTCATCGATTACGTCTTCCAGGAAACCGAAAGTTTTATCGGTAGGGGCGAACACATCGTCATACACGCCCCAGCTTTGTATCACCTGCTTGCCGGTGCTGTCGCCGGCCCAGGCGCATTGCTTCGGGTAATAGGTGATAGTGGGCTCGTTGGGGAAACAGCTTAGCTCGGGGTAGGCAGCAATCGCGGCAGAAGCATGTCCCGGCATTTCGATTTCCGGTATCACCATTATAAAACGGTCGGCAGCATATTTTACCACCTCTTTTACCTGCTCCTGTGTATAGAAGCCGCCGGTTCTGATGCCATCGTTTCCGGTACCGGGAAACCGGCCGATGATGGTGCCGTTCCTGAATCCGCCCACGGAAGTAAGGCGGGGATATTTCTTGATTTCGATTCGCCAGCCCTGGTCGTCGGTGAGGTGCCAGTGAAAATAATTGAATTTATGCAGCGCCAGGTAGTCGATGTACTTCTTCACGAAATCGACGTCCATGAAATGGCGGGCCACATCGAGGTGCATGCCGCGGTAGCTGAACCGGGGCTGGTCTTTGATATTGACGTAGGGAACGGCCAGTTGCCTGGTACCTGTTTTCTGCACCAGTAGCTGAATAAGGGTCTGTATGCCATAAAACATACCCGTATCGGCGCCTTCCACCAATATTCCTTTGGCGTTCACGGCTATCCGGTAAGCGCTTGCCTCGCCGGCCGAAGATGTCCCGTGCAGCCGGATGCCCGTGCCTTCGCCTTTTTGCACGGCACAGGTAAACCCATATTGTTTCTGCAGGTAGTTGTTGAGGTAGCTGACTGTCCTTTCCGTTTCGCTGCCGGACACAAAAATTTTCGTAGCCGGGCCGATAGGAAAACTGGCTGCTATTCTCGGCATGATCATTTCCGCCGGCTCGGGTATTACCGAGAGCTGTTGAGCCTGTAAACGGACAGCCGCAAAACAGCCGCAAAACAGAAATAAGAATTTGGTCATATTAGCTGGTTAAATATTTAACGAAAGGGAAAGAGCACAATCGCCGCGCATCGGAATCATTGTATGCAAACCGGCGTGACAATATATAAGTATTTAATAATCAT
>JAKPBL010000133.1 GCA_029778965.1 Bacteroidota bacterium | reverse complement strand
TTATTGTACAAGGGCAGCACGTCAAAAAGAAAGTAATTCACCGCGGCTAAATTCTTACCCCAAGATAACACAAAAGCGAAGAGTACGGCCGTGATCATCCACCATTTGTGCCAGGTTTTCAGCGCAACCAATCCATAAATAAAAAGAAAACAGATGATGGCACCCAGATACACCGGTCCTGCATGACCGGGCTGCCTGCCCCAATATGTATAGCCGTTGGCAAACCCCAGTGCCGATTCTTCAGGCATACCTGCCTGGACAAGCCTGTCGGCTGCAGCCGATTTGCCCGGTTTCAACAGTTTACCCATACTGCCTCCGCCGTACATACCCGGTTGAATAATGGTGAATGTCTCTGCAATGCCATAGCTGCCGTAGTGGAAAGCATAGTCTTTATTCAGGCCGCCTTCGCTTTTATTCGAATTGTCTGCCTGGGTAAGCTCACTTTTCCCACCGCGCATGGTTTCTTTTGAATATTCCTGTAACGGATACCAGGTAATAGCATAGGTGCAAAGCCCCAATATGCCGGCCAGCAGTGCTGTTCCGGCAGCCGGTAAAATGGTATTTGTTTGTTTTTCACGAATTGCATTCACTACATAGGCGGCGCCTATTGTCAACATCGTGATGGAGGTATAATACACCACCTGGATATGCTGGGTAGCTATTTGCAAACCAAAAAACAGCGATAACAAGGTGAGGCCGAGCAGGTACCTGCGCTGGAAGATAAGCACCAATGATCCGATAACTGCCGGCGCGTAAGCAATGGCCATCATTTGCGTGTTATGCCCAACGGCTATTATAATGGGATCAAAACTTGCGTACGCATAACCAATGGCGGCGGCCGCAGAAATATAAGGATTGACGCGAAAAACCTGGCAGAGGAAGTAAAAGCAAACACAAGCCAGGAAAAAAAAACTTATCGGTACCGGCAACCCAAGGGTGAAAACTGCCTGCAGGTAGATAGTTTGCAGTCCTGGTCCGTCGTAAGCGATCGTATATGCCGGCATACCTCCAAACATACTGTTGGTCCAAAGCGGGAAGTGGCCGTATTTCTCTTTGAACTCGAAAGATTGCTGGGCCCCACCTTTCCAGCCGATAATATCGTGCTGCTCAAGCACTTTTCCCTGTAATGCAGGTAAGCAATAAAAGCAGGCAATCAGCAAAAACATACCGATCGCCAGTATATGCGGCAGCGCGGTTTTAAACCAGGATTGTTTCATAGTACCCAATTTCGGTTTGGGCGGCAAAATAACACTTCAAAACCATAAACGGGCCTGCACCTCTCTTAAATAAGCCATGCTGTTCCCGTCGAGCGGCTGCTTTTTAACACGGCGGGGGATGGTAAACACCTGCTTCCAGCCTTTCAGCCATTCGCTCAAATTCCCCCCCGAGCGCAACAGTGCCTGAAACGACCATGCAACCGCTGTTGTATAAAAATAGATACGGGGCAGGTAACGGCGGGCCACCACCGATTTGTTTACCCACATCATTCGCAACTGCTCCGCCCGCGGTTTGCGGCCGGCGGGTGATTCCTTATGAAAAACTTCTATCGATGCATCGTACCCGATATAATAGCCGCGGGCCAGCACACGATAGCTTTCATCGTATTCTTCCATGCCGTAAAAAAAATCTTCAGGGTAGGGGCCGGCATCTTCCCAGCACTGCCGCCGAAAG
>JAKPBL010000132.1 GCA_029778965.1 Bacteroidota bacterium | reverse complement strand
CGCAGAACAAGAACTGCGCCAACGGATCGAAAACTGCCGGGCGCAAATGGAGAAGCGCGGGCTGACACACCTGCTGGTATATGGCGATCGCGAGCATTTCGCCAACCTGCATTACCTGGTGCATTTCGACCCGCGTTTCGAAGAGGCTTTGCTGGTCATTGACCGCGAACGCGATCCTTTGTTGCTGGTAGGCAATGAATGTGTATCGCATTTGCCGGTATCACCCCTGTACCAGTGCGGCGCCCTGCGGCACGAGCGTTACCAGCCCTTCTCCCTGCTCAGCCAGCCGCGCAACAGCAGCCGGCCCTTGGCAGCCATCCTGCAGGAAGAAGGTATCGGAAACCGGTCGGCAGTAGGCTGCATCGGCTGGAAATATTTTTCTGTTGCCGAATTCGAAACGCCTGAAACAACGATCGACCTTCCCTCGTTTATCACCGACACGGTGAGAGCCCTGTGCAGCGAAGGTAGCGTTGTCAACGCAACCGACATAGTTCAGTCGCCCGTGTATGGCCTCAAAGCCAACTGCTCTCCTTTCGAGATAGCGCATTTCGAATTCTCCAACAGCATGGCGGCCGGCGGCATGCGGCGCCTGCTGCAGCATTTTGAAACCGGCATCACCGATTTTGAACTGGCAGCCCGCTACCAGCCTACGGGTTATCCGCTGGGTTGTCATACAGGGCTTAAAAGCTCGGCCAACCTGCATATCGGCCTTTCGAGCCCGGCAGGCGGCACTATCCGCCTGGGTGATCCCTGCTCCACCAACCTGTCGTACTGGGGCAGTAATATCTGCCGCGCAGGCTGGGTGGCGCACAGTGAAGCCGATCTTCCTGAAACGGCACGCGGTTACGTGGAAGCTTTTGCCGCACCTTATTTTCGCGCCTGCGCCGCCTGGTTGCAGTCGCTGCGCATCGGCACCCGCGGAAAAGAATTGTATGCACTCACGCAACAGTACCTGCCCTTCGACCGGTTTGCCGTTTTCCTCAACCCCGGCCACCTGATCCATTACGAGGAATGGGTAAGTTCACCGGTTTATGAGGGTTCGGAAGATGAGATTCGCTCGGGCATGTACCTGCAACTGGATATCATTCCCCGCTCCAAACAATATTTCTCTTCGCGGATGGAAGACGGTTATGTGGTAGCCGACGAAACGCTGCAATCCGCGTTGCGGTCAGCTTATCCCGACACCTACCAGCGTTGTATGGCAAGGCGGCAATTCATGGAAGACATACTGGGTTTTGTGCTGCCGCCTGAAATACTGCCGCTGTCTGACACCGCGGGACTGGTACCTCCTTTTTTCCTGAACCACCGGCAGGTTCTCAGCTTGAAACCATAAACCATGTTAAGGCTTTTATTTTTTTGTTGTTGCTGCTGGTACCTCCCGGTTCTGGCGCAACCGGCCGCCCGGCCGCCACAGGTTTTGTCTGCAGCTACCGCCAGCGGCTTGCAGCAAAATCATACCGATACGCCCGAAGATTATTCATTGCATTACGATGGCCGGGCCACTACGGCGCTGGTCGGCGATGGCAAATACATCGTGAAAACGGCGCCCGATTATTTTGAGTCGGTCAAGGTGCTGCCATTGCAGGGCCGCCTGCTTTTTTCACGCCAGGGCGACCACCTGTTGCCTGCCAGCACGCTCTGGCAATCGACCGTATTTCCCGGCGGTGTGCGTTATACGATCCGTACCGGCAAAGACAGCATACAGGTATCATACGGCGTATTACCCGGCGCCGGCTTCACGGTACTGGCCGAAACCCCGTTAAACGTGGAAACAACGCTGCGGCTGGAAAAAGGAAATTTGCCGGCCGTATCGAAACGCGTGGGCGACACGCGGCTGCAATTCTATTGCCAGCACCCCGATGAGTTGCCTGCATTCGGCAGTTCGGAAGCGTTCCGCGAAAGTCTTGAAGCACCTTACCGGCGCGGGTTGCTGGTAGAAACCCCGCTCCCTACGCTGAACAAGGCGGTCGCCTTTTCGCAATACCTGCTTGATCTCAGCTACAACGGCGAGCTGATGTACTGCGAACTGTTCCGCTGGCTCGATATCTGGGCCCGCGACCTCGGGTCGGGCCTGCTGCCCGGCGCCCTGGTATCGGGCCGCCCGGCCATGGCGCGGCAATCGCTTGTGTATGACCTCGACCGGTATGCGTCGATGAAGCCCGAAGATTGCAAGAACTCCAACGACCCGTCGCAGGGCGGCACCGCTTCTGAAGTAGGCTGGACCGTTCGGTCGGTCTGGAACTATTACCAGTACAGCGGCCGGATCGACAGCCTGCGCAAAGACGCAGCGGTCATGCGACCATGGGTGGAGCACTGGATACAACGCGATTACGACGACGACGGGCTCATCACCGACGTAACCGATTTCATGGACCACATGATCATGATGCTGAGCACCAACGGCGTGCAGACCCTCGCGTCAAACAGCATGTATGCCTCACTGTTATATTACGCAGCGCGTATCGAAAAAGAGCTGGGCAACAAACGCAGCGCCACGCGTTACGAGCAATTGTACCACCGCACGGTAAATGCGTTGAATACCCGGTTCTGGAACGAAGACAAAGGCTATTTCAGCAACCTGTTGTTGTGGGACAGCATCTGCCACCGCAGCTCGCAGGCATCACAGGCCATGCTGCTCAAGATCGGCGCCACCGATGCCGCACGCACCCGACGCACGCTAGAATACCTGCAGCAAAACAACTGGACGCCTTACGGATCGGTGACCATCACCCCGCGCATGAACCATGTTGATATGGACAACGACCAGAATGTAAAAATATGGCCGTGGTGGAATCTTTGGGAGGCTGAAGCCCGCTTCGGGCACGGCGATCATGCCGGCGGGTTGCACCTGCTGGAGAGAGCGGCGGCTACCATCAACGATGAAAAATACCCCGGACTGATCGAAGAAACGCTCGATACCACCGGCCTCTCTACCGGCGGCAATGTATTTGTAACCGCCGCCGGCAACTTGCTGGAAACCGTGGTGAAAGACCTGATGGGTATAGCGCCCGTAACCCCCGGCTGGCAAACCGTACAGGT
>JAKPBL010000130.1 GCA_029778965.1 Bacteroidota bacterium | reverse complement strand
CGCTTGACCTCGCCAAATACGCCCGTGTGGAGGGTATGGTATATAGATTGGTGCCCGTTGAAAACCCGGCCATAGCGCCCCGCTCGTACGACCTGGTGATGAACAATTTTGCTTATGGCGGCGCCGACCGCGAAGGCGTATATTTCGACGAAGACAACCGCCGTCGTTTCAGCCTGCTGGAGCTGGCGCATGCACGTATTGCCACCGGCCTGCTTCAGGAAGGAAAACGCGACCAGGCGCAGGCGGTGCTGCAGCATTTCGACCGGCATATAAAAACCAGCAGTTATCAATATGGTATGGCCAGCAGCCGGGGCGCCAGCCACAATGCCATTTCCCTGCAGTTTTTGCAGGCTTGTGTGCAGGCGGGCGATAAGTCGCTTGCTGAAAAAGTGGCCGCTTCCCTGCGCAGCGATCTGTCAGGCCAGATGAGCTATTACCGTTCACTGGGCGACTACGCGCAGAGCGACGAGCAACTGGCCGCAGCAGCCATCGCCCAGTTGCAGGGTAAGGACAGTGATCTGTCCAGCCGGCAACAGGCCTTGCTGATGGATATCGTATCTGCCTACCAGTTGCTGCTGGAGGTTGAGAGGATATAGAAGACAAATCCCAAAAACCAAAAGCAAAAAAAGATATTGCGGAGCGGGTGGCAGTTTTCAGTTTGCTACATTCGCAGATGTTTTCGAAGAGAATATTTTGTGGGGCATTTTTGCTGTTGGGCTTTTTGACGCTGCGCGCGCAGCAGGATAGTACAACAGCCGTTCCCGACTCGGCAAAGCCGGTTCGAGATACCATTGCCTGGCAGGCCGGTTTTACGGGAACGGGTAATTTCAATAAGACCAACGACGGCACCACTTATGTATTCAATAATTCCATTCGTTTGGGCGCGGCCACCCGCCTGGTCAATGCAAATCTAAGCGCCGGCTGGATCTACGGGAAAAATCCTTCCGGCATGACCAACAACGACCTGCTGGTGGTGGTTGATGCCGACCTGTTCAGGAATACCCGCCGTTTTTATTACTGGGCGCTTACCGCCTATGAAAGCAGTTTCTCCCTGAAAATAGACAACCGGGTGCAAACAGGCGGCGGCCCGGGGCTTACCATTATCCGGAAGCCGAACGTTCACCTGGTGCTGACCGATGGCTTGCTGTATGAAAGAAGCCAACTGGCGGAACCCGATGTACACAACCGGACCAAATACGAAACCTGGCGAAACTCCTTTCGCATCAAGTACAAAGTGTTGCTGATGGGTAAGCTGTCGGTCGATGGCTCCCACTTCCTGCAAAATGCTCTGGGCGATGCCGGCGACTACATTATCCGTTCCAATACCGCGGTCAACTGGCGGCTCAAAAAATGGCTGAACCTCACCCTGGCGATGACCTATAACAATATCAGGATCACCGAAAGAGAGAACCTGCTGTTCAGCTACGGCGTTACGATCGACCAGCTTTTCTGAAGTGTTTTCTTAACCGCGCTCATCCATGCCGCCGCCATTGCCGCTGTCGCGTTTTTTGAATATCTCCAGGTCGCTGCGGCCGAAACGGTAGCTGAAGCTAAGCCGGAAGGTCCTTACGTTCCAGCGACGGTAAGAATCCTGGTAAAAGTTTTCCGTATCGGTGATGCTGCCGAAGCGGCGTGAATTCAGCACATCGTTGATGTTGAACGTAATGGTGCCCGCTTTGTTCTTGAGGAAATCTTTCCGTATCGCGAAGTCGAACCCGTATTGCTCCTTGTTTTTGCCTTGCGGCACCACGCGGGGCGACTCGTATTGCCCCGACAACTGGAACGACATATTATTGGTTACCGGAGCGCTCGGAGTGGCCAGCTTGTAATTGACCATCAGTTTGGCACTCCAGTTGAAACCGTAATTATTAAGGTTGATATCGTTGATCACCGCTTTTACGTCGCGGTACTGTGCATTGAAATTGGGTGTGATGTCGAGGCTCTTCCCGATCTTTTGCTGCCAGGTGATCTCGGCGCCCATCCGGTTGGTACGGTCTGCATTGACAAAAGTGGTGAGGATGGCATTCGGCGAAATCGACGCATTGCCCAGTTCTTGCAGCTCCCGCTGGCTGATGGTATCGCTGTAATTGGTGATATCGGCCGTGTTATTGCGGTAATAGGTAGACAACAGCACATTGCCGGTTTCGTATTGCTTGTTGTAATTCAGCTCGAACGAATTGGTGAACTCCGGCTGCAGCGAAGGATTGCCGCGATGAATGTTCATCGGGTCGCTGATATCGACATAGGGGTTGATCTGCCAGAAATTCGGACGATGGATCCGGCGGGCGAAGTTGACCTGCACATCGTTGCCGCCTCCCAGTTCGTAGGTCAGGAAAAGGGTGGGGAATACCGTGTTCCAAAGGTTTTTGCCGCCTGAGGGGTAATCATAACCAAACTTCAGCGAGCTGTCGATCAGCTCTCCCTGAAAGCTCGATTGCTCTATCCGCAAACCACCCTGGTATTTCAGCTTGCCGATGCTGTTGGAATAATTGCTGTAAATGGCATTCACCATTTCGCGGTACTTATAGTTGTTGCTCAGCGACAGCTTGGTGAAAGCGCCGTTTTCATCGACGGAAAATACATCGAGCTTGTCGCGCGAATAATTGTGAAAACTGCGCGCGCCCAGCTCCAGTTTGCTTTTTTCGGTAAGCGGGTTCACATAATCCGTCTGGAAGGTGAACTGGTCGCCGCTGCCGTCTGAGTGACTGTTAACGCGACTGGTTGCGCCGTCGGGCGCGCCGGAAACCTTATAGAGCTGGTTTTGGATATTGCCGTCGCCGCCATTGGTGCCGCCACTGTAAGTGAGGTCGGCAGTCCATTCCTTCCCCGACTTCT
>JAKPBL010000116.1 GCA_029778965.1 Bacteroidota bacterium | reverse complement strand
CTATTGGGAATGGAATCGGCCGGGTAGAGCGGAATCACTTCCTGGCTGTAAGCCGAAATAGACAGGGTCATTGCTAGAAATAGTAACAGGCGGTTCATAGTGGCAAAATCAGCCTCTTTTTGCAGGTGGGATATTTTTTTTACAAAGACAATGACCATCAGACCACCAGCATGGCGTCGCCATAGCTGAAGAAACGGTATTTGTCTTTGATCGCTTTTTTATACGCCTCCATCGCCAGGTCATAACCGGCAAAGGCGCAGGTCATGATCAGCAGGCTGGTTTTGGGAAGATGGAAATTGGTTACCAGCGCATCGGCGATGGAAAACTGGTACGGCGGATGAATGAAATGATTGGTCCATCCTTCCGACGGCTTCAGCAGCTTCTCGGCAGTGAACGACGATTCAATGGCACGCATGGTGGTAGTGCCTACAGAGCAAATCCGGTGACCGGTTGTCTTGGCCTTATTAACCACCTGGCAGGCCAGGTCGTCGATCTGGTAGTATTCGGCATCCATCTTGTGCTTGCTGAGGTCTTCCACTTCGATCGGTCGGAAAGTGCCGAGACCGGTATGCAGCGTCACTTCGGCAAAACGAATCCCTTTGATCTCCAGTCGTTTGATCAGTTCGCGGCTGAAGTGAAGTCCCGCCGTGGGGGCTGCAACAGCTCCTTCGTGCTTGGCATATACCGTTTGGTACCGCTCTTTGTCTTCTTCGTCGGGCTTGCGCTTGATGTATTTGGGCAGCGGCGTTTCGCCGAGAAATTCAAGCATGCCACGGAACTCGGCATCGGTACCTTCCCATAAGAAACGGATGGTACGGCCCCGGCTGGTGGTATTGTCTATTACTTCGGCAACCAGCTCGTCGTTATCGCCGAAATACAATTTATTGCCTACACGGATCTTCCTGGCGGGATCAACGATCACATCCCACAGGCGGTTGGGCTTGTTCAGCTCGCGCAGCAGGAACACTTCGATTTTGGCGCCTGTCTTTTCCTTACGGCCATACATACGCGCCGGAAAAACTTTGGTGTTGTTGACAACGAATACGTCTTTGTCGTCGAAATAATCGAGGATATCCCGGAAGTTCTTGTTTTCGATCTGGCCGGTTTTGCGGTGTACCACCATCATCCGGCTGTCTTCTCTTTTCTTGGTAGGGTTCTGGGCGATCAGGTTTAGGGGAAGGTCGAACTTAAACTGTGATAGTTTCATGTAAATGTTGATTCATGTTACGGCATGATATGCAAAGCACGCGAAGGTAAAGAATTTATCGGGATCGACTCGAGTAATTTCCGGGTATAGGGGTGCCGGGGGTGGGTAAACAGGGCTTCCGCTTCGCCCGATTCCACGATCTGGCCCTTTTCCATGACCACGATCCGGTCGGCAATATAACGTACCACGCCCAGGTCGTGCGATATAAAAATGGCGGTGAATCCCAGCTCGGCTTTCAGGCGGTTGATGAGGTTCAGCACCTGGGCTTGTACGCTGACATCCAGTGCGCTGACGCTTTCGTCGAACAGGATGAACCCGGGCCGCAGGGCCAGCGCGCGGGCAATACCGATGCGTTGCCGCTGGCCGCCGCTAAAAGCATGCGGGTAGCGGTTGCGGAGCGACGGGGAAAGATTCACGGCCGACAGCAATTCGCCTACCCGGTCTTTGCGCGACTGCCGGTCGACCTCGGTCTTATGGTAGTTCATGGGTTCCAAAATGGCATCGCCCACGCGCTGGCGCGGGTTGAGCGACGAATAGGGGTCCTGGAAAACCAGTTGCATTTCGGTGCGCAGGTCGGCCAGCTGGCGACTCGACAGGGTCAGGAGGTCTTCGCCCTGGTAGAGAATACGCCCCGTGGTTGCCGGTATCAGCCGCAGCAGGGCGCGGCCAAGGGTCGATTTCCCGCAGCCCGATTCACCCACGATGCCGAGGGTTTCGCCTTCGAGAAGGTCGAAGCTGATATTGTCGACCGCCCGTGTATAATCAACGGTTTTTCCCAGCCAGTTTTTTCGCCTGGGATACCAGACCGACAGGTTTTCGACCTGGAGCAGGCAGCGGGCCTCTTTTTCAAATTGCACCATCGCCGGCAACACGGGTGTTACTGCGGTGGAGAGCCGCGGAAAAACGTTGCGGGTGGTTACCGCCGCGTCGCCGTCCCAGAAATCACTGACCACCGGCAGCGGCTGGCCCTTGGGCTGTAAACCGGGCCGGCAGGCGAGCAGGGCGCGCGTATAAGGATGGGCGGGGTTGCTGAAAATAGCTTCCACACTGCCCGACTCCATCATTTTCCCGCCATACATAACCACCACTTTGTCGGCAATCTGTTGTACTACACTCAGGTCGTGTGTGATGAAAAGCATCCCCATTTTCCGTTCCCGGCAAATATTTCCCAGCAGATCGAGTATGGTTTTCTGTACCGTTACATCGAGCGCTGTAGTGGGCTCGTCGGCGATCAGCAGCAGGGGGTTGCAGGCAATGGCCATGGCAATCATGACCCGTTGTTTCTGGCCGCCGCTGAGCTGGTGCGGATACCTGCCCAGCATGGTTTCGGGTTCGGGCAGCTGCACCTGCCCGAACAGGCTGGTCACTTTTTCGCGCGCTTCCTTTTTTGAAATTTTTTCGTGCTGCCTGATTACTTCCATCACCTGTTCGCCGCAGGTAAAAACCGGGTTGAGTGAAGTCATTGGCTCCTGGAATACCATGCCGATACCAGCACCCCTGATCTGCCTGAGCTTTTCTTCGGGCATGTGCAGGAGGTTCGTTTTCTTTGTGCCGTCGGGTGAAAAGAGAATGCGTCCCGAAGGATAAACGGCATGTGGCGGCAAAAGGCCAAGCACCGACATCGCCGTGATCGATTTGCCTGAACCCGACTCGCCCACCAGCGCAACGATCTCTCCCCGGCCGATGGAAAAACTGATGCCCGAGGTAGCCCATTGCACCTGGCTGCCGCGCCTGAATGCAATGCCCAGGTCTTCTATGGTCAGCAGGTTTTCCAAATCAGGGCGCCAGTTTTTTGACATTGCGCAGGTACAATACCTTGTCGGGCACGGGGTAATAAGCCATGCAAACGGCGCAGGTCTCTTTTACTTCGTTGTCGTACAGCTCAAAGCTGAACCGGTCGCCCTCTTTCAGCCCCAGGCTGGCAAAATTGCAACGGGTGCCCACAGTGAAAGCGTTGTTGAAAGTGGTATTGCGCGATTCGTCTTTCCAGGTGGTAACGCGCGAGGTATCGACCTGGCCGGATTCCACTACGGCAATAAAATGGCTGCACAGGGCCGACACCACCAGCTTGCCGACCAGCACCTTGTCGGTATTGGAAGGCAGGTCGCTGGTAGCAGGCGCTTTGGTTTTGCACGACCATAAACTTATGGTGAGCAGTACGATCAGACTGTTTTTCATATTATAGTTATTAGAACCGGAGATGGCGAACCGTCAGCCCGTCGTTGATCAGTTGCTGCAATGAACCGATACCGATGCGGATATGACGTTCCACAAATTCTCCCGTTACCTTTTTGTCGCTCTCTTCTGTTTTTACCCCTTCGGGTATCATCGGCGAATCGCTTACGAGCAGGAGCGCGCCGGTGGGAATTTTGTTATAGAAGCCCACGGAGAAAATGGTGGCGGTTTCCATATCGATGGCATAAGCCCTTATCTTCTGCAGGTACTCCTTGAAATGATCGTCGTGCTCCCATACCCTGCGGTTGGTGGTGTAAACGGTGCCTGTCCAGTAATCTACGCCATTGTCGCGGATGGTGGTGGACACCGCTTTTTGCAGGGCGAAAGCGGGAAGGGCCGGTACTTCCGGAGGGAAATAATCGTTTGATGTTCCCTCTCCCCGGATGGCTGCGATGGGCAGGATCAGGTCACCTACCTTATTCCTTTTTTTGAGTCCGCCGCATTTGCCCAGGAACAGCACCGCTTTGGGCTCGATGGCGGTGAGCAGGTCCATCACCGTAGCTGCCGTAGGGCTGCCCATGCCGAAATTCACGATGGTGATATCTCCCGCAGTGGCGCATTGCATCGGCTTTCCCCGACCAATCACATCCACTTCGTTCCATTGCGCGAACAGTTCTACATAATTGTTGAAATTGGTGAGCAGGATATATTTGCCAAAGTCATCCAATGCCTGGCCCGTGTACCTCGGTAACCAGTTTTGTACGATCTCTTCCTTGGTTTTCATTCTCCCAAGGTAAAACATTATAGCTTTATGGCATGATCCAACTGGTGTTTCCCGATCACAAATTCCGGTTAAGGCGCTGGCAGGGCCGGGAGCAGGTATTTGACGGTATCCGAAAAAGATGGGTGGCGCTTACCCCCGAAGAATGGGTGCGCCAGCATTTTATCCAATACCTCCTGCAAACAAAAGAATATCCCGCGGCCATGATCGCCATCGAGAAAAAAATGATGCTGGGTGAATTGATCAAGCGGTTCGATATACTCGTGTACGATAACAGGCACAAACCCTGGCTGATGGTTGAATGCAAGAGCGCCGACGTTGTTTTGAATGATGACACCCTGCACCAGTTGTTGCGTTACAACATCGCCATACCCGTTCCCTTCCTGGTGGTCACGAATGGCGCTACCACCTATTTTTTTGAACGAACAACAGAAGGAATGAAGGAGGTGGGCGAGTTGCCGGTGTGGAAACCGGGGGAGCGGGAAGTCTGAGGGCTGCTGCGTGCGTGGAGAATTTGTGT
>JAKPBL010000110.1 GCA_029778965.1 Bacteroidota bacterium | reverse complement strand
GGCGCCTGCCGCCAGGGCTTTTACCATATCGCCGGTATAGCGGATGCCACCGTCGGCAATCAACGGAACGCCCATTGGCTTCAGCGCACTGTATGCCTCCATGATCGCTGTCAGTTGCGGAACGCCGGCGCCGGCCACAATACGGGTGGTGCAAATAGATCCCGGGCCAATGCCGATCTTAACGCAATCGGCGCCTGCCTCGGCCCGTGCCCGCGCACCGGCGGCGGTGCCTACATTACCCGCCACTACCTGTATTTTCGGGAAATTTTTTTTAACGGCTTTCAGGGCGTCCATAACGCCTTTGGAATGACCATGGGCGCTGTCGAGACCGATCACATCAACGCCTACCTGCTGTAAGGCCGATACCCTGTCGAGCATATCGCGGGTAATGCCTACCGCAGCGCCTACCAGCAAACGGCCGAAACCATCTTTATTGGCCGCGGGGTAGCTGGTGAGCTGGATGATATCGCGATAGGTGATCAGTCCCGCGAGCGTACCATCTTTCCGAACCACCGGCAACTTTTCGATCTTATGTTGTTGCAATATCTTTTCCGCCTTTTTAAGGTCGGTTCCCTCGGGCGCGGTTACCAGATTTTTACTGGTCATCACCTCGCTCACCTTACGGGTTTTGGTGGCTTCGAACCGGAGGTCGCGGTTAGTCAGGATGCCTACCAGTTTATTTTTTTTGTCGACAATGGGAATGCCGCCGATCCGGTTTTCTTTCATCAGCTTCAATGCATCGCCGATGAGGGCGTCTTCAGGCAGGGTAACCGGGTCGATGATCATGCCGCTTTCGCTGCGTTTCACTTTACGGACCTGCTCGGCCTGTTTTTCAATGCTCATGTTTTTGTGCAGGAAACCCAGTCCACCTTCACGCGCCAGTGCAATGGCCAGGCTGGCTTCGGTAACGGTATCCATTGCCGCCGAGAGCATGGGAATGTTCAGGGAGATGCCTTTTGTAAGCCTGGTTTTGATGCTTACTTCGCGGGGAAGTACCTGTGAATAGGCCGGAACGAGGAGTACATCGTCGAAGGTCAGGCCTTCGCCAACAATTTTGTGTGAGAGATCAATGAGATCGGTTGACTTCTTTCTTGTTGCCATGTGCAAAGATAGGGCAGCCGGTAAATTCGCCCCAAATGATTTTTTTGAGCCGGCTCAAACGCAGCGCTGGTAACGCTTTCCGGGCAAAGCCCGGATGATATTGCGCATTTCCAGCGAAAGAATGGCGCCGGCCGCCGCGCCCGACGGCATGCCCGACAATACATAAAGATCGTCGATCGACAAAACGCCATGATGTTCCAGCAGGTTCGCGATGATCGATTCGGCTTCGTCCAGTACAAAAGGGATATTCATCTGCGACCGGGGGTAAGCTGCCGGAGACCAGTTCATGTCGGTCAGAAAAGCCGGCACCGAATAAAACGGTACGGCTGTACGGTTGTGCAGCAGAAAATTGCAGCCTTCGCTGCGTATATCTGATCGCCGGCCGGGCAGCGCATATACCTGACTGTTATAGCCGCCGGCGAGCGCGGCAGTGATCATACTGCCGCCTTTTCTTCCTGTTTCGATCACCAGCAATGCAGAAGAAATGCCGGCTACTATGCGGTTGCGGATGGGAAAATTGAAGCGATCGGGTTTGCTGCCCGGTGGAAATTCGGTGATGAAGCCGCCGCCGTTTGCCAGTATCTCCTGTGCGAGCAGCCGGTGCTCGGGCGGATAGATGGTGTGCAATCCGTGCGCCAGCACACCCAATGTGGGCAGGCCGGCTCGCAGCGCAGCGCGATGGGCCAGTCCGTCGATGCCATAGGCCATACCACTTACGATCACCGGGCCGGCCTGTCGCAGCTCGCCAATGACCGATTCGGTTTGCTGGCGGCCATACTCGGTATGATGCCTTGTGCCAACTACCGATAACATTCTCGGATGATTTAGATCGATGCTGCCTTTATAATAGAGCAGTGTCGGCGGGTCATAACAATTCAGCAGTTGCTGCGGGTATTTGTCGCTGGTAATGAAAAGCTGTTCAGCCTGCAGGCGGGCCGTGCTTTCGCAGATCCGTTCACATTGGTCGAACTGGCGAAAACCGGTAATGGCCCTGGCCCGCGCTGTACCGATACCGTCTATCGACGCCAGTTCTGCAAACCGCGCCTGGAAAATGGCCGTTGCCGATCCAAAATGAGCGGCAAGCGCTTTCGCATGAACATGACCGATATACGGCACTCTGGTCAGCGCCACCTGGTAAACGCGTTCGTTCAGTAACATGGCCCGAAACTAACGGCGTTGCGCCGGCCATACAACCGTGTTTTAACCCTATTGCGCCAGCACCTTCAGCTCGGTGCGGCGATTCTGCGCCCGGCCCGCTTCTGTACTGTTATCGGCAACCGGTTTTTCTGCACCGAATCCCTGGAATTTCAGTCTTGCTGCACTGATGCCGTTTTTAATAAGATAGGTTACGACCGATTGTGCCCGGCCATTCGACAGCTTCAGGTTATCAGCCGGTTTGCCTACGTTGTCGGTATGACCGTTGATCTGTATGGCCAGCGACGGGTTTTCTTTCAGCATCTGCACCAGCTTGTCGAGCTCCACCTGCGATTTCTCATTCAGCATGGCGCTGTTGGTTTCGAAGAAAATATTTTTCAGTACAACCGTTGCATTTGCAGTGATCGGCTGCAAGGGGATATCGATATGGTAGGTGCTATCGGGAATTTTTTCACTCAGCGCAAAGCTTTCGGAAAAAAGCAGGTAGCCTTTGCGGTTTACATTGAATGCATAATCGCGGCCCACGGGCAGGGTGATGAGGTAATTGCCTGTTTCATCGGTTTGCACGCGACTGATCACCTGGCGGGTACTGATATCCGTTAGTTCCATAGAAGAGGGTAGTCCTTTTTTGGTGTTGGCATCGAATACTTTTCCTCTTACCCATAATGTTTTAATGGGTCGCACGTCGGGCCGCAGGGTAAACGTATAAAGGTCCAGCCCGCCCCGGCTGTCGGCCTGGTCGCTGGCATAATAAGCAGTGCTGCCATCGGCTGTTATTACCAGGCTGCCTTCGTTCTCGATGGTATTGATCGGGTAACCCAGGTTGCGGGGCAATGAGAAATTACCCTTGGGGCCCTTACGCGCCATGAACAGATCGTCGCCCCCGTAACCCTGTAATCCGTTGGAAACGAAATAAAGGGTCTGGTTATCGGCATGAATGAAGGGGCAGGTTTCGTCGCCGCTGGTATTGATTTCGGGGCCGAGGTTCTCGGATTCGCTCC
>JAKPBL010000007.1 GCA_029778965.1 Bacteroidota bacterium | reverse complement strand
GAATTTCATTTCTATCTGGAATGCATAACCGAGAAAGCGGATGGCATCGAGGTTGATCGCCTCCAGCACGCCGCGGCGGTAACACACGAATCCCGCCGTGGTGTCACGCACCGGCATCCAGGTGATGAGGCGGGTATAAAGGCTGCCCCCTTTGGAAAGGGCAATGCGATCGCGGGGCCAGTTCACCGTACCGCCCCCCCGCACCCACCGGGAGCCGATAGCCACGTCGGCGCCACCATTTTTACAGGCGGCGTACAAACGCTGCAGGTCGTTGGGGTTGTGCGAAAAATCGGCGTCCATTTCAAAAATAAAACGATAGCTGCGCGCTATGGCCCATTTGAAACCGTGTATATAGGCGGTGCCGAGCCCCAGCTTGCCGGTACGTTGTTCCAGGAACAGCGAGGCCGGGTATTCATGCTGCAGCCCGCGCACAATGGCCGCGGTACCGTCGGGCGAGCCATCGTCGATCACCAGTACATGAAAATCCTGCTGAAGGGAAAAAATGGCCCGGAGAATGGACTCGATATTTTCCTTCTCATTATAGGTCGGTATGATCACTAGCTTTTCCAAGTAGCTGCCGTTGTAATCAAAGCTTTTTAAGCAGGGTCCGGTTGAGTATCTCCGTTAGTTTCTGCTTGGTGTGCAGGGGAAAATCGCCCTTCATCATCCAATCGTAATACTGCGGTTCGGCTTTCAGCACATCCGCCACGGGCCGTCCTTTGTGCTTGCCAAAGTTGAAGGTCTCCACTCCGTTCACCATAATGAAGCGGCGGGCAAAATCAACCAGTTGCTCTTCGCCCGTGAATTTCACGATGGTATCGACGGTGTCACCCAACTGCGGGTATCTTTCCAGCTGGGCCGCCAGCACTTCCCAGGTAGCCGTTGCATCTATTTCAGCGCTGTGCGCGCCATCGAGGGCTTTATTGCAATAAAATTTATATGCCGCGCTGAGCGTACGCTGCTCCATCAGGTGAAAGATGCGCTGCACGTCGACCAGCTTCCGGTTGCTCATATCAAACTCAATGCCGGTGCGAAGGAATTCTTCCACCAGCAGGGGGATGTCAAAGCGGTTGGAATTATAGCCACCCAGGTCGCAGTTATCCAAAAACTGCTTCAGTTCATTGGCTACCTGGCGGAAAACGGGCGCCTCTTTGACCATTTCATCGGTAATGCCGTGGATCTCCGACGACGAAGCCGGGATAGGCATTTCGGGATTGATCAGCTTTCGCTTTACCTGGCGGGTATGATCGCGGTTAATTTTAACAATCGCGATCTCCACGATACGGTCACTGCCCAGGTTGGTGCCCGTAGTTTCTAAGTCTATGAAAGCCAGCGGTTTCTGTAAAATTAATGCCATGCTATGCTATATCAGATCGGCCACCGGCCGAACGCAAATGTACGGTTATAATGGCCTTGGATAACAGAAAGGCGGCGCTTCGCTTTTAATTTAAGGTAATTATTTACATATTTGTACGACAGTACCCTAACCGGTACATTAATTTGTTACTCCTAACCAAACAGAAAACATGAAAACTACCTTCATCACCCTGTGTCTCGCTCTGCTGCTGGCAGTGGGATTCAGCGCCTGCACCTCGTCCAAAAACGGGTGCAATGCCTCTTCGGGCATGATTGGCTATAAGTAATTCGGCAATTCTTTTCCCGTAAAGGATAATGCTTCGCTGCGAAAGCGAAGTTGTATTGTCAAAGGATGCCGGAAGGATATCTCCCGCAGCAACGGTCGATATGCTTCCTGCATCCTTTTCTTGTTTGGGCGATGGCCCGTCTTATTCGAACAGCAGTTTAACAACGGTTTCTTCTCCTTTTTCCTGGTGGATGATGCGCAGCAGGTAGAGGCCGGTTTTCATTGACGGCTGCCGCCGTATGTCGATCCGCTCGCCGGCCTGCACGGTTCTGTCAGCCATATATACCTGTTGCCCGCCGGCCGTGTACAACACCAATTTATACCTACCCGCCCCGTTTGCCGGCACCACGATATGCACCTGGTCGGCCACGGGGTTAGGATACACTTTCAGGTTACCCATGGCAGTTCTGTTGAGTGTAACGGCATTAGAGTACAGTGATTTTCCGCTCAGCGAGACGGCCCGCACCCGGTATTGCTGTGTTTTATTGTCGTGCTGCGTATCATTGAAGCTGAAGGCAGCGGCCGACTGCATGTCTTTCGCTTCCACCTGGCCGATGGGAACATAGGCATCGCCCATTTTTCTTTCCACCACATACTGCGCAATGGCTTCGCCCAGGTATTTATTCCAGTTCAGGTAGTTGCGGCTGTCTTGCGCGCTGCCATGCAACTCGAGGTTGCCAGGCAAAATGCCGCCGCAATCACCGGTCAGGTTGTAGTAGGCCAGCCTGGTCAGGCAACCGCCGTTCACGTCTACCACGCATACATAGGTGCCCAGTTTATCGGG
>JAKPBL010000094.1 GCA_029778965.1 Bacteroidota bacterium | reverse complement strand
GGCCGCATCGGCTATTTTAGCGGCTGTAACCGCATCATTGGCAATGGTTGGATTGGGATAAGTGCCCGCCAGGTCGCCGCCGGCAGCACCTGAAGGAGCGCCACCGCCGGTAATAACACCCGATGCCAGTTTGGCTGCGGTAATTGAACCGTCGGGAATCTTGTCAGCCGTAACAGCGCCTGCAGCCAGCTTGGCGCTGGTAACGGCCCCGTCTTTAATGGTAGGGTTGGGGAAACTGCCCGAGAGATCGCCACCGGCAGCACCTACCGGGTTGGCCGATTCTGCCCGGAAAGCAAAAGGTACGCTGGTAAGCGGGCTGGTGCCCAGCGATACAAAATTGGTACCCCCTTTCGGGTCCATTTCTATTTCGATGAATTTAAGTGTATTGGACGACCAGTTAACGGCCGCCAGGGTACCTGTCAGGTTGCTGGCCCCTTCGCTGCCGACCGCGGTGGAAAAAAGACCGAACTGGTTGGTGGTAACCGTTCTTCGTTCAGAATAAACCACGATACCGGTAGCCGATCCTTCGCGGATCGATACCCGTATGGTTACCGGCTGGCTGGAAATGGGCGCCCCGTAAGCATTCCGGGCAATACCCTGGTAATTGATCTGTTTTGGAACCTGCGCGTACACGGACGAACATAAAAACAGTCCTACCACAAATGGCATAACTTGTTTTATCATTGGATTGGATTTAGAGGTATTCTGTTAGTTAATCTTTATTATTTTATACGCCCCTTTTCTGACCACACCGCCCTCGAGCGGCTCCAGTTCAACATACAGGAAATAATAGCCGGCCGACAGTTTGGTCATATTGAACGACTCGGTGGTACCATAGCCGTAATATGCGTACGATTTCTGCCCCAGGCGTTCGCCTTTAGCGCTGAACAGCATGCAATTCAGGTTACCCGGCTGGTTAACCGATACCTGCACCTGCAGTACGGAACGAACCGGATTGGGGAGAATTTTTACCTCGCCCGGTGCAAAGCTGGGCTCGTCTGAAATGGCCACCAGCCCGTTGACATCGGGTTGCAGCAAGCCCTGCGTGAGCATGAAAACTTTATTGTCGGCGATACGGGTGTCGATGCGCAGCAGTTCACCCAGGCTCCAGTCGGCCATAAACTGACTGTTCTTAAAACTGCCGCCGGCACTGTTGTTGACGATCGATGTACCTTCCTGTGCCAGCCCCGAGAGAGCAACCAGCAGGAAGCACGATCCGGTCAGGAAGATTTTTCTAGTGCGGTTTAGGTTCATATGTTGGATTAAAGGAATTCGGCCAGGCGGAATTCCGGACATCTCTAACGTAGATTTCCGCTTAAAATTTTAACAGTCCCGAAAATCTCTTACCGGGTTTTCCAGCAATGAAAAAAGCACCGCTTTACAGCGGTGCCAATTAAATGTCAACCAAAAGAGCATAATAAAGGACTTTTAATATCTCTATTAAGAGTATAATTAATTAATAACCAATAAATAAAAAACCGTAAGACGATTAAATCTTACGGTTTGTAATTTGACTTTGGCAGGTTCAAAAGAGGGGCCATCCTGGGAACAAGACGGCCTCTAACGATTGCTTGCCATATGAAAATCTTACTTTTTCAGGGTGTCAATTTTCGCTTTCAGGCTATCAACAACAGCAGAAGCTGTAGAGTCGATAGTAGCTTTAGCGCTGTCTACAGTAGCGGTAACAGCAGAATCAACAGTGGCTGCAGCAGACTCGGCAGCATCAGTGGTGGTTTCAGCCGCGTTGTTACAAGCAGCAAAGGCGCCAATAGCCAGAACGAAAAGGAGCTTTTTCATGAGAGATCTTTTTGAATTGATTTGAATAATGATTTAATGATTAATACTGTAAACAGGAAAAGGTAACCCCCGGCTTAAAAAAATTTTTCACCCATCTTTGCGGGTTACTATTTGTTATTTTAAGTATTAAAAAAGACAGCGTGAGTGTTGACCCGGCAGAAAAGGAATTATTAACGGGACTGGCAAAAAAGGACAGTACAGCCACTGAGGCCATTTACCGGCGGCATTACGGCATGGTACAGTCGATGGTGCTGGGTAGTAACGGGAGCATTGATGATGCGCGGGATATTTTCCAGGAAACCATGCTGGTGCTGTATGACAAGGCACGCAGCTCGGAGTTCGCGCTCACCTGCCTGTTGAAGACATATATATATTCGGTATCCAGGCGCCTCTGGCTCAAGCGGTTACAGCAATCGCAGAAAATGGGCGGCGGGATCACAGCAATAGAAGAGACGGTTTTGGTAGAGGATGATGTGGAAAAATCGGAACAGGCCGAAAACGCTTTCCTGGTAATGGAAAAGGCAATGGCGGGACTGGGCGAGCCCTGCAGAAGTCTTTTGAATGCATTTTACCTGGAAAAGAGAAGCATGACGGAAATAGCAGGCAGTTTCGGTTATACCAATGCCGAGAACGCCAAAAACCAGAAATACAAATGCCTTACCCGGCTAAAAAAACTTTTTTTCGCCCAGTATAAAAGCCAATAACGATGAACGAGGAGATGGAATTACTTGAAATTGTGGAGAGATTCCTGGCTGGAGAAATGTCGCCCGACGAAAAAGCGGCATTCGAAGCGTTGCGGGCGGTTCGCCCCGAAGTGGACCAACTGGTTGTGGAGCACGGGCTCTTTCTGCGCCAGGTAGAAGAGTATGGCGACCGCCGGTCGGCGAAAGCCTTTTTCCATGAAACACAGCAGAAACTGGAGAGAACCGGCGATATAAAAACCCAAACGCCGAAGGTTCGGTTTATGAGCGACCGGCACAGGCGGGTATTCCTGGTGGCGGCATCGGTTGCAGGACTAACCGCCCTTGCCATCAGCGGCGTAGTCAGCTATTTTACACCGAAAGGCACTACCTCTGAAATCGCTTTGCTGAAGCGGGAGCTGAACATGGTGAAAAAAACCACTCTGCAAACCCAGCACCAGGTAAATAACCTGA
>JAKPBL010000093.1 GCA_029778965.1 Bacteroidota bacterium | reverse complement strand
GGTGGCCGGCTGGCTGGAGAAAACGGATATCTGGATCTATGATTTTTTGCGCGATTACATCGGTCGCGGTATCGGGCAGGTATTCTGTACCGATGTCAGTAAAGACGGGAAGCTCGAGGGCCCGTCGCTCGACCTGTATAAAAATATTCTGCAAGAATTCCCCGCGCTGCATTTTATCGCTTCGGGGGGAGTAAGCTCGCTGCACGACCTCGAGGCATTGCGTGCCGTGGGCTGCAAAGGCGCCATTGTGGGCAAAGCCATTTACGAAAACCACATTTCATTGCCGGAGCTGATCCGGTTCAACGCATAAGATGTTAACCAAAAGAATCATTCCCTGTCTTGATATCAAAGACGGCAGAACGGTAAAAGGCACCAATTTTGTTGACCTGCGCGATGCCGGCGATCCTGTAGAGCTGGGTCGCCTGTACGCGGAGCAGGGCGCCGACGAATTGGTTTTTCTCGATATCACCGCTACGGTGGAAAAAAGAAGAACCCTGCGCGAACTGGTGAACCGCATCAGCCATGAGATCAATATCCCGTTTACCGTGGGCGGCGGCATCGGCAGCGTTGACGATGTATCGTTGCTGTTGCAGAACGGCGCCGACAAAATATCGGTGAACACCGCGGCGTTCAAACGGCCTGAACTGATTGCCGAGCTGGAAAGGAATTTCGGCAGCCAATGCGTGGTATTGGCCATCGACACCCGTTGCGAGGCCGATGGCGAGTGGTATGTGTACCTGCAGGGCGGTCGCACGCCCACCGGGAGGAAGTGCCTGGATTGGGCGGAAGAAGCGGTGTCGCGCGGCGCCGGCGAGATACTGCTCACCTCGATGAACCACGACGGCACCAAAAACGGCTTTGCGCTTGATATTACGGGACAATTGGCGCGGCGTTTGCCGGTACCGGTGATCGCCAGCGGCGGCGGCGGCAAAGCTGCTCATTTTGTGGATGTATTTGAGAAAGCCGGCGCCGATGCCGCCCTGGCTGCCAGCATTTTCCATTTCGGGGAGCTGGCGATCCCCACCCTGAAGCAACAATTGAAAGAACAGGGCATTCACGTACGGATTTGATTAATTTTGCGCCATGAAAGTCGATTTTGCCAAATACCCCGATCAGTTGGTGCCTGCCATCGTGCAAGACGACCAGACACAGAAAGTGCTGATGCTGGGTTTTATGAATGCCGATGCGTTGCAGAAGACCGAAGAAACCGGCAGGGTCACTTTTTACAGCCGCAGCAAGAAGCGCCTGTGGACCAAGGGCGAGCAGAGCGGTCATTTCCTGGAGCTGAAGTCGCTCGCGGTCGATTGCGACCATGATACCCTGCTGATCAGGGCGCATCCGCTGGGCCCGGTTTGCCATACCGGCGCCGATACCTGCTGGAGCGAACGCAATCATTCCGATAATTTCCTGTTCTATCTCGAAGACATTATCCGCCTGCGCAGGCAGGCTTCGCCCGACAGCTCGTATGTGGCCGGCCTGTTCAGCAAGGGGTTGAACAAGATTGCGCAGAAAGTGGGAGAGGAGGCGGTTGAGACCGTTATAGAAGCGAAAGACAATAACGACGATCTTTTTCTGAATGAATCGGCCGATCTGTTGTTCCATTACCTGATCCTGTTGCAGGCAAAGGGATATACATTGAAGGATGTGATCGCTGTTTTGCAGGAAAGGCATTCGAAATAACACGTAAAAAAAGAATATGCGGAAAATTATTACAGTG
>JAKPBL010000072.1 GCA_029778965.1 Bacteroidota bacterium | reverse complement strand
ATTCGCCAGAGCAAATCGGCGCATTCATCAATCAATTATAGGATATGGTTACCCGTTTACTGGTTTTCTTGCTACTCTTTTCCCTGCATGGCCGCGCTGCCATTGTCGACACGGTCGATACCTACAGCGCCGCCATGAAAAAGAACATCAGGGCCGTTGTGATTCGCCCCACGCAGGCCACGGCGCCCCTGCCTGTACTGTACCTGCTGCATGGCTACAGCGGCAATTATGCCGACTGGATCAGCAAGGTAAAAGACCTCGCAAAAGGCGCCGACCTGTACAGGATGATGATCGTTTGCCCCGACGGCGGTTTCGGAAGCTGGTATTGGGACAGTCCCATCGATCCGGCCTTTCAATATGAAACCTATATTACGCGCGAACTGATCCCTTTTATCGATAAAAAGTTCAATACGATCGCCGATAAAAAGGCGCGTGCCATTACCGGCCTGAGCATGGGCGGCCACGGTGCGCTGTTCCTTGCCATACGTCACCAGCAATTGTTCGGGGCGGCGGGCAGCATAAGCGGGGGTGTCGATATCAGACCCTTCCCGGAAAACTGGGATATGGCCAAACGGCTCGGCAATTACGCCGAGCAGCCCGACAGGTGGGAAAAATCGACCGTTATCAACCAGCTTTACCTGCTAAAGCCCAACTCACTGGCCATGATCATCGACTGCGGCACCAGCGATTTCTTTTACGAAGTGAACGAAGCGCTGCACCGGCAGTTGCTGTACCGCAACATTCCGCACGACTATATCACCCGGCCCGGTGTGCACGACTGGAAATACTGGGGCAATGCGATCTGGTACCAGTTCCTTTTCTTCAGCCGTTACTTCGAGGCGGAAACCTGAGCATTGCGGCAGGCTTCGGCACATTGCCGGCAGGCTTCGGCGCACAGGCGGCAATGTTCCATATGGCGGTGCTTTTCGCATTCGGCCGCGCAGGCATCGCAGATCTCGGCGCATTCGTGCAGGAAATGTTGTGCGTGCGGTGAAACCCTGGCGAAAAAAGACGCCGTGGTCTGGCAGATATCGGCGCAATCAAGATCCAGTTTAATGCAGTCGCGCATTTGCCCAACCATCGGCTCATCAAGGCAGCTAATGGCGCAAAACTGGCAGGCAGCCGTGCAATTATTTAATGCTTTGAGCAGCGAAGCATGCGTATCGGTAATCATATAGATTAGTTTCTTTATACCGGAAAAAAAACATGCCAGGGAACAATATTGCCCGGCCACTGTTTGAAATACGGGCCTGTAAGAGCGGCCCCTTATAAATTGATATGCGGATTTTTATTTCACGGATCATTCCCGAGGCGGGACGCAGGCTGTTGCTGCAAGCGGGGCACACGCTGACCGAACATGCGGAAAAGAGGCCTTTATCGCACGAAGAGCTGATCGGGGCCTGCACTTCGCAGGATGCCTTGCTCAGCGTGGGGCATAGTCGCCTCGACGATGACTTTTTCAGCCGGTGCCGGCACCTGAGAGGCGTAGCCCTGATGAGTGCAGGCTACGACCAGGTAGATATAGCGGCGGCCACGCACTGGAAAATACCGGTCAGCAATACACCGGGCGTGCTCAGCGCCGCAACGGCCGACACAGCCTTTCTCTTATTGCTGGCGGTATCGAGAAACGCCTTTTACAATTACCGGCGCATCATCACCGGCAATTGGGGGTTTTTCGAACCCACCGCCAACCTCGGCATCGAACTATACGGTAAAACCCTGGGGATTGTAGGCCTGGGGAAAATCGGGGCCGACCTGGCCCATAAATGCAAGGTTGTTTATAACATGAGGCTGGTTTATCATAACCGCAGCGCCAGTCGTTTCGCCGCTGCCCTTGGCGCAGAATACCTTTCTTTCGAAGAACTGCTGCAAACCAGCGACGTTGTATCAGTGCATACCGACCTCAATCCGGCAACCGAAGGCATGTTTAACGCCGCCGCTTTTGCCCGCATGAAACCCGGCTCCATTTTTATCAATACCGCCCGCGGGAAAATTCACGACGAGCAGGCCCTTACGCAGGCTTTGCAAAGCGGGCATTTGTGGGGCTGCGGGCTCGATGTCACCCATCCCGAGCCCATGCAGCCCGATAACCCCCTGCTTACCATGCCCCGCGTTTGCATATTGCCACACATCGGATCAGCCACGGTAGAAACCCGCAACCGGATGGCGGTGATGGCCGCAGAAAATACGCTGGCAGCGCTGCGCGGTGAAAAAATGCCGCAGGTGCTGAATCCGTCGGTATACGGATAAAACGCTTACTGCATCATCTGCATACCCTCGTTGCTGTTCGCCTTCATGTTCTGGCGCTTGAATAGATTCATATCGATCTTACCGAACCGGTAGCTGACACCCAGGCGTACCATCTGCGGGTTATTCAGGCGATAATAGTTCTGGTAAAAGTTGACGCCTTCAGAATACTGGTCGGATTTACGCGTGCGGAAAATATCATTGAAGCTCAGCGTAGCCGTCAGCGCATTGTCTTTCAGGAAAGAACGTTTCACCGCCAGGTCGATACCCCAGAAAGGACGGATATATCCCTGCGAGGAGCTTTGCGCCTGCGCCATCGGCGGTCCCCACTGCTGGCCGCTGGTGATCGGCAGGTTTGTTTTCGACTGGAAATCGGCCGATAACTGTACCATGAACTTCGACGGCAGCTTGAAATTGTTATTCCACTTCGCAAACATGCTCCACATCGGGTCTTGCGACGCCGTTTTCAGGTTTTCGATATTGATCCGCGAATTGTACAGGTTCACGTTGGTGGTCATATCCCACCATTTGGTGAGTGTATTGATCGAAGTGAGCTCCAGCCCGTATGCAATGCTCGAGTTGGCGTTCACATAGGTAGTGATATAATCGGTCTTCCCCGATATTTCGTTCTCGGCCGTGTCTACATACCGCGTCAGCAGGTTATCGGTGTATTTGTAATAGGCCGATACCAGCAGGGTATTGTTGCCCGCAAACTTCTTGCTGTAGCTAAGTTCGGCCGAAGTAGTGAACTCGGGCACCAGGTTCGGGTTGCCACGTGTAATGTTCAGGCTGTCGGTATAATCGGTGTACGGAATGAGCTGGAAGAAATTGGGGCGATTCACGCGACGTGTAACGCTGACCTGCAGTTCCTGGTCGTTCTTGAGCTTCTTGCTGAGGAACAGCGACGGGAACAGGCTCACGGGATAATTGTTCGAAAACTGCTGTCCCGAATTCAGGAGCGTGCCGGTATAGTCGGATCGCTCGGCGCGAAGCCCGATATTATACCCGAATGTTTCACTCAGCTTCCCGGAGGCCGTTACATAGGCGGCATATACATTGTTCCGGTTCTTATAGTTGGCGGTAGCCATCGGCAGGGGCACAAATTCGTCGGAGCCGGGGTATTTGATGGCATTGTAATTATTGCTCTTGAGGTTATTGATCTGCGCGCGAAGCCCTGTTTCAATTTTCAGCTTGCCGTTGATGGGATTGGCATAATCGGTCTGTATGGTCGTGAACCGGTTGGTACCGTCGCTGATGTTTCTTTGCTGCTGGATAGAACCGACCGTGCCTGTTTTCGTGTAATAGCTGGTCGTGTACAGCGCGTCGCCCTCGTTCTTGCCACCGAAAGAATTGACATCGAAAGTGAGCTCCTCTCCCGTTTTCTTAAAGTTATGCTTCATGCCTGCCTGTAGGCCCAGTCCGTTGAATTCGCGCGTAGAATTCGACGCGCGGTCGGCCAATGTCGACAGCGTGCCCGAGGGATAAAGGCTGTCGGTCGTAAAGCTGATGTTGTCGGAAGGTCTGAACCTGCCACGCATGCGCGTAACGCCTGCAGAGAGGGTGGTACGGTTCGTTATGAAATAGTCGACACCCAGCCGGCCGAACAGGAAACCGCCCTTGTTGCGATTGGTATTGTCCTGGAAGATACTTACCGGCACTTCACCGCCGTAGTTGTAACGTTCGGTATTGCCGATACCGCGACCCCGCATCTGGTTGCTCATCAGCGCGGCGGAGATGTTGAACTTGTCCTGCCGCAGGTTGAGGTTACCGCCCAGGTTCCAGCCGCCGAACCGGTCGACCGCCGAATTGATACTGCCGTTGTAACCGGTTTTCTTGTTCTTCTTCAGCACGATATTCAGAATACCTGCATTACCTCCCGATGCGTCGTATTTGGCAGAAGGGTTGGTGATAACTTCTACCGTTTCAATAGCGTCTGCAGGGATCTGGTCGAGGGTCAGCGTGGTGGGCCGTCCGTCAATATACAACTGCGGCGACGCATTGCGCAGCTTAACATTGCCGTCGATGTCTACCTGCAACGATGGAACGTTCCGCATCACGTCGATGGCAGTACCACCTGCGCTCACTATATTCTTGTCGACACTGAATGTTTTCTTATCGATATCGAGCGTCATACCCGGCTTGGTAGCCACCACAGTTACATCCTGCAACTGGGTAGCGTCTGCTTTCATACCAATGCTGCCCAGGTCTTTTTCGGCCGCCGAGGGCGACAGCGTCACTGCCTGCTCTACCGGTGCATATCCCACCATAGATATCTTGAGGGTGAACTTTCCCGGGGCGGGCACGCTTTCAAAGCTGAAGTCGCCGTTGCTGCGTGATACCAGCGCCTTGAACAGAACATCTTTCGGCTTTTTGGCAACGGTATCGAATTTGGATTGCAGCAATATCACCGACGCGTCTGCCAGGCCCTTCCCATTCGGATCGGTCACTTTACCGAACACATGACCGATGGGCATACCCGCGCCGTTAAAGCCCCCAGGGCGACCGCCGCCCATACCGGCAGGCGGCTGGGCAATGCCCGCAACCGCTACCAAAAGAGCCAGTACCAGCGTGTACAACTTTTGCATAAAAATCATTTGAGGCACAAAAATAGCGTGCGTACACGGCGCGGCATAGCCAAATGAGATGGTTTAAGGAAATTTTGCGACGGATTCAGGATCCGGTGATGTCGCGCAGGGCATCAGGATAATTTGCGCTTACGGGTAACTCGGTATCGTCCAGGAAAACACTGCTCTTTCGAATGGCGGTGATGTATTTTTTCGACACGATATACGACCGGTGAATGCGAACGAACAGTGTTGGGGGAAGCTGCTCTTCCATGTCTTTCATGGCCATGCGCAAGATCAAAGGCTTCGCGGTAGAATTCAGGTGAACCTTCAGGTAATCTTTCATCGATTCGATCCAGGTAATATCGCTGAAAACCAGCTTTACCTGGCTGTAGTCCGCATTTACAAAAATATACTCCGGCGGTCCTGAGGCTCTTCCCGCCTGGTGGCGCAGTTCAAACAGTTCGCGCGCTTTGTTGCAGGCTTTCACGAAACGGTCTATGGCCACCGGTTTCACCAGGTAATCCACCACGTCGAGCGCGAAGCCTTCCAGCGCATATTTTTCATACGCTGTTACCAAAATGGCCATGGGTTTGTTCGGAAGGCTGTTGAGAAACTGGATGCCGGTGAACCCCGGCATTTGTATATCGAGAAAAATAAGATCGACCTTTTCGCGCTCCAGCACTTTCATGGCAGCGAACGCGCTTTCGCAGGCAGCCACCAGTTCCAGAAAAGGAACCTTGCTGATATTGTCTTCCAATAATTCCAGGGCCAGCGGCTCATCGTCGATCGCGATACAGCGTATCATGGTTAATGCAGCGTTAGCTGCAAAGATACGGTGAACCAGCCGTCGTGGCGGGTAATCATAAGCTGGTGCTGGTGCTGGTACAGCAGATCGAGGCGACGCTTCACATTGCTGAGCCCGATGCCCGAAGTTTTGTCTTTTATTTCATGGCTATCGGGGTTGTACCGGTTCTTCACCCGGAAATCGAGTTTCCCTTTCACTGCTTCCAGTCTTATGTCAATGGAGGGCTTCTCCATAAAGCCGGTGCCATGCTTAATGGCGTTTTCCACGAAAGGGATCAGCAGCATGGGCTCGATCTGGTAATGATCGTCGATTTTTTCCAGGTCAACCGTAAACATCACATTTTTGCCAAAACGTTGCTGCTGCAGGTCGATATAACTTTTCAGGTATTCGACCTCCTTGTCGAGATCCACTTTTTCTTCGTTGGCCTCATACACGGTATAACGGATCAGCGACGACAACTTGATCAACGATGGTTCGAGCAGTTCGGAATTTTTTCGCGCCAGCGCCACCAGGTTGTTCAGCACGTTGAACATGAAATGCGGGCTCGCCTGCGAACGAAGGAAGGAAAGCTCCGTTTTCAGGTTCTCGGTTTCCATCTCTTTCGCGCGGCGATCGGCTACTATCTGGTCGGCGATCAGGCGGTAAGCTATACTGACGGCGAGGAAAAACAGGAATAGGAAAAACAGGAAGACGCCGTGCTGCCAGAATTCTTTCTGATCGGGGCGGCGAAATTCAATGAACAGTAATCCCTGCAGCAGCAATACCCCCGCATACGAGGCGACTACCGCCAGCACATACCGCCAATAATACCGCTTTGATAAAAAAGCAGGTACCAGCACATAGGCATTCAGGTAAAAAAAGCCGATGAAAATAAAGTCGCCCAGTATATTTCCGAGCAACTCGTGAGCGCTCACCTTCTCGTGCACACCCGGTCGCAGCAGGTAGGGTAACGAGAACAGGATTACCCATACAGCGATATGCAAGGTGATGCGGAACCATCGTTGGGACACAAGCGAGAACTTCATGCAGCCAAGCTAGTGCGTTTTTGCAAACGACTGGCGGTACCGGGCAAATTCGGAGACGGTTAGCCGGTTTTCTGCGACAGATTTGGCAATAACCCAAAAATCAGTAGTTTTCCAAAAAGGAATATATGAAATGGTCTGGCCGTAGAGAAAGCACCAATGTGGAAGACAGGC
>JAKPBL010000053.1 GCA_029778965.1 Bacteroidota bacterium | reverse complement strand
AACTATAGCCGCCATCGCTATCAACACCCACCTGAATGCCGGGGTAACCGGTTCCATACCGGCCTCTCCGGTTTTGAAGTACATCGACTGGATGACCCGGAAATAATAGAATACGCTGACCACCGCGCAAAGTATGGCGAAAAAAACCAGCCAGAGATTGCCGCCGTTTTTCACCGCCGCCGCCAGCATGTAATATTTGCTGAAGAAACCGACTGTGAGCGGAATACCTGCCAGCGACAACAGGAAGATCGCCGTGGTGGCCGCCAGCACCGGCTGGGTGCGGGCCAGCCCGTTAAAGCCTTCGAATGTATAATCTTTCATTCTCACCAGTACGGCAAAGATGCCAATGGTAGCCACGCTGTAACCGAAGGAATAAAGGATCAGACCTTCTTTACTGACGCCATTATAGGCATACAGGGCAAAGAGCATAAATCCCGCCTGGGCAATCGATGAATACGCCAGCATCCGTTTTACGCTCTGCTGGAAAATGGCTGTTATATTCCCAATGAACAGGGTGGCTGCAGTGATAATCGAGGTTATTATTTTCCAATCGTATTTGCTGGCGCTAAACAGGGTATCGAAAAGACGGATAATTGCAATAAATACCGCCGCTTTCACAATGGTCGCCATGAACGAGGTGAATACGGTAGGGGCACCATCGTACACATCCGGCGCCCAGAAGTGAAAGGGCGCGGCCGACACCTTGAAAGCCAGGCTGATCAGCAACAGCAGCAGGCCGGCATTGAACCAGGCTTCGCGGCCGGGATAAATCATCTCGGTGATCTGGTCAAGGTTGAACGTGGCTTTCGCGCCGTAGATCAGGGCAATGCCCATCAGCATGATGCCGGTGGAAAAGGCGCCCATGAGGAAATACTTAAGGGCCGCCTCATTGCTCTTCAGATTTCGCTTGTCGCTGCCCGTTAGTATGTAGAGCGGTATGGAAATGATCTCTATACCGATAAAGAGCAGCAACAGCGAGTTGTAAGCTGTTGATACGGCCACGCCGCAGAGAATGAAGAAAATCAGCGCAAAATAATCGCCCGAGCTGCCCGGTTCCACCGCTTCGATATCACGGGCATTCAGCAGGAAAAGCAGGCCCGTCATCCCTATGGCGATACTGTTGAAAAGCAGTCCGAATGCCGAGAAATGCAGCATCTGGTGATGGTTGACCTTAATGGCATAGATGCCGAACTGTTCGGCGAAATTGCCCAGCAGTAACAGTCCGGCCAGCACGATCGCGATGGTTCGCAGTGTCGATTTATTCTCGAACAGGAAGCTGCAGAACATCAGCACTACACCAAAAACGGCAGAAAGGATAATTGCGTTCATACTATTTTAAGTTCATCCTGTTCAGGATCAGGTGAGACAGTTCTTCGGTTAACGAAAGCATGGTTTTCGGATATATGCCCACCACCAGGATCGCCACCACAATAATGGCCAGCACCACCTGTACATGAATGGATATATCGGTTCCGGTTGCTGTCAGTTGATTGGTTTCTCCATAAAATACCCTTT
>JAKPBL010000036.1 GCA_029778965.1 Bacteroidota bacterium | reverse complement strand
GAAAGTCATGCCTTCGCCACGTACCTTTTCTGTGTCGCTCGATTTCTTGCCCTTGGTAATATAATACAGACCCAACACCATGTCCTGTGAAGGCAGGGTGATCGGCGTGCCGTTCTGCGGGTTCAGGATGTTATGTGAAGACAGCATCAGCAACTGGGCTTCCAAAATGGCGGCATTGCTTAGGGGCACGTGTACTGCCATCTGGTCACCGTCGAAGTCGGCGTTGAACGCTGTGGTTACGAGCGGGTGCAACTGGATCGCTTTACCTTCGATCAGCTTGGGCTGGAAAGCCTGGATCGACAAACGGTGCAGTGTTGGGGCACGGTTTAGCATTACCGGGTGACCTTTCAGAATATTCTCCAAAATATCCCAGATAACGGGCTCTTTCTTATCAACTAACTTCCGGGCGCTCTTTACTGTTTTTACGATGCCGCGCTCAATGAGCTTGCGAATAATAAACGGCTTGAACAGCTCGGCTGCCATGTCTTTCGGCAGTCCGCATTCGTGCATTTTCAACTCCGGACCCACCACAATTACCGAACGGCCGGAATAGTCAACGCGCTTACCGAGCAGGTTCTGGCGGAAACGTCCCTGCTTGCCTTTCAGCACATCGCTGAGCGATTTCAGGGCGCGGCCGCCCTCTGCTTTCACGGCGTTCGATTTACGGCTGTTGTCGAACAGCGAATCGATCGCTTCCTGCAGCATGCGCTTTTCGTTGCGCAGGATCACCTCGGGAGCTTTGATCTCGAGCAGGCGCTTCAAACGGTTGTTACGGATGATCACCCGGCGGTACAGGTCGTTCAGGTCGGAAGACGCGAAACGGCCGCCGTCGAGGGGAACCAGTGGGCGCAACTCGGGCGGGATAACGGGAATATATTGCATTACCATCCACTCGGGACGGTTGGTGATACGGCTGTTGGCATCGCGGAAAGCTTCCACCACGCTCAGGCGCTTCAGGGCGTCGGCCTTGCGCTGCTGCGAGGTTTCGGTGGCAGCGGCGTTGCGCAGGTCGTAGCTGAGCTGGTCGAGGTCGATGCGCTCGAGCAGGTCATGCACGGCTTCGGCGCCCATCTTGGCGATGAACTTGTTCGGGTCTTCGTCGGGCAGGTATTGGTTGTCTTTCGGCAACGCATCCAGTATATCGAGGTATTCTTCTTCTGTCAGCAGGTCGCCTACATTCTGGCTCTTCTCAGCGCGGATGCCCGGCTGGATGATCACGAAACGCTCGTAGTAAACGATGCTTTCGAGTTTCTTGGAGCTCATGCCCAGCAGGTAACCGATCTTGTTCGGCAGGCTCTTGAAGTACCAGATATGCACTACGGGCACCACCAGTTTGATATGCCCCATGCGTTCGCGGCGAACCTTTTTCTCGGTCACTTCTACCCCGCAACGGTCGCATACAATACCCTTGTAACGGATACGCTTGTACTTGCCGCAGGCGCATTCGTAATCCTTCACCGGCCCGAAGATCCTTTCGCAGAAAAGACCATCGCGCTCGGGCTTGTAGGTACGATAGTTAATAGTTTCAGGCTTCAACACTTCACCGTAACTCTTTTCGAGAATGGAGTCCGGCGACGCCAGTCCAATCGTAATCTTCGAAAAGTTGAACTTGGGACGATTTTCTTTTTTGATAGCCATAGATATACTGTAAGATGAGTTTTATGGATCCTATCGGATGGTTGCCAGGTATGCCGCATAAAAAGCCCTGCCCGTTTTCACACCTTCCGTGTTTAACGCAGCAGGTTGACTGTCAATACTTTATATGAAATTCACCTGAGTTTCCCAACTTAAATAGTGGGCAAAGATAAGAAAAAACAAAACTGTACCCAGCTTTTTTCACCCGTCAGGTCGCACCCGTCAGGTCGCACCCGTCAGGTCGCACCCGTCAGGTGGTACCCGTCAGGTGGTACCCGTCGGGTGCGACCTGACGGGTGGCGGGATATCTCGTTTCGAGGTAGTAGCTTTGCACAGCTATGGAAAAAAAGCAACCTGTGAGGCATGCAGACGTCGTTCTGATCGGAGCGGGAATCATGAGCGCCACCCTGGCCGTTCTTCTCAAACAACTGGATCCCCGGTTATCTGTTGTTGTTCTCGAAAGACTTGATGTGCTCGCCGGAGAGAGCTCCGACGCCTGGAACAATGCGGGCACAGGTCATAGCGCCCTGTGCGAATTGAATTATACGCCGGAGAAGCCCGATGGCAGTATCGACGTTAAAAAAGCCGTTTCGATTTTCCAGTCGTTCGAAGAATCCAAACAGTTCTGGGCCTACCTGGTGAATCACCACATCGTTTCCGACCCAACAGATTTCATACGCCCTGTTCCGCACATCAGCTTTGTTCGTGGCGGAAAAGACGTCGAGTACCTGCGCAAACGCTATGAAGCCCTTCGCCGGTATCACTTTTTCGATGAAATGGTGTTCACTGACAATAAAAGCACCATGGCCGAATGGATGCCGTTGGTCATGGAAGGCCGTGATCCGAACGAGCCCGTCGCCGCTACCCGGGTGGAAGACGGTACCGACGTGAATTTTGGCGCCCTTACCCGCCACATCTTCCAATCGCTCTATATGAAATTCGGGCTGCAGATCCACCTTGCCCATGAGGTGGAAGACCTGAAGCAACAGAAAAGCGGCAAATGGCTGCTGGAAATAAAAAACCTTACCACAAAACATAAGTTCCACCTCCTTACACGCTTCGTGTTCATCGGCGCCGGCGGCGGATCGTTGCCCTTGCTGGAAAAATCCGGCATACCCGAAGGCCGTGGTTATGGCGGCTTCCCTGTAAGCGGACAATGGCTCCGCTGCATCAATCCATCCGTCATTGAGCAACATAAAGCTAAAGTGTATGGCAAAGCGGCGGTCGGTGCGCCGCCGATGTCGGTTCCACATCTTGACACCCGTGTAATCAACGGTAACAAGGCATTGCTATTCGGCCCATATGCAGGTTTCTCGACCCGTTTCCTCAAAAACGGTTCGCTGATGGATCTCCCCGCATCGATTAAATACGACAATATCGTACCGATGCTCAAATCAGGTTTGGATAATATCGACCTTACCAAATACCTGATTTCGCAGATCACCCAAAGCCCGGAAGACCGGCTGGCAGCCCTGAAAGAATATATGCCCAACGCCCAAATGGCCGACTGGAAACTGGAGATCGCCGGCCAGCGGGTACAGGTGATCAAAAAAGACCCCGTGCATGGCGGCGTGCTCGAATTCGGCACCGAGATCGTAGCTGCGGCCGACGGCACCATCGCCGCACTGCTGGGCGCTTCGCCCGGCGCCTCTACCGCCGTCAGCATCATGCTGGAGCTGCTGGAAAAATGCTTTCCCCAACAACTGGCCACCGCTGCCTGGCAGGAGAAATTGCGGGAAATGATCCCCAGCTACAGGCAGTCGCTGGCAGACAATAAATTGTTGTTCGACGAAGTCAAAGCCTATAGCGCAGCCAGCCTGCAATTGGCAGCTCCCGCTGCCGAACCTGCCCGTTTTTAAACAGGTTTTCGACGAAGCTCATACGACAATTGCCCTTCCCGCGTTGTTTAGATAAGTTTCTGCCTATGACAACGATGAGCACTCCCCTTAAGTTGATGGTTTCGCAACTGTTCGACCAGGAGCAATCGGCCCGTGCGCTCGATAAAGACATCAAAACAAAAACAGCCCACTACCGGCACCTGCTGCTGAAAAACAGTGAGAAATTGTTCTCAGACGAAGAAATGCTGGCGATTCATCAGCTATATACAGAAATCGATACGCTCCGGAAAGAGCAGGCAGACCGCTTCAGCCGCGCCGAACACATACGCGAAGACCTGAAGAACATGGTATTGGCCCTTGACGGCGGCCGCTGGATTCACGCTACCGATGACATTATGCACCCTCACTGGGAATTCTGGGTGGAAGACGACGAGCTTAAATTCGCACAGCTCAACGGAAGAGGATACTGACCGACAATGTAATAATCTAGTCAGGTTTTTATATTTTGCAAGTCAGCAACACTGACACCTATGACCTATCTACCCGGTACGCATCTGGTAGCAACCATAAAACCTGCTGGTGCCGCCCTAATTAATGATTATGGCGCTTTCAGAGAAAAAATAAATCAGCTTATCAGGCAGTTTTCGCTCAACAAACTAGGCGAAGTATACCATAATTTTCAACCAG
Organism: Bacteroidota bacterium; assembly: GCA_029778965.1. Classification (GTDB taxonomy): domain Bacteria; phylum Bacteroidota; class Bacteroidia; order Chitinophagales; family Chitinophagaceae; genus Flavihumibacter. Next base: position 260 of record JAKPBL010000036.1, on the reverse strand, counting down.
CCGGTTTTACTGCTGTTATATGCCTGAGCGAGAGTCATATCTCCATCCATACCTGGCCAGAGCACAGCCTGGCCAATCTCGATATCTACCTGAGCAACTATCAACGCAGCAACGACAATACGGTAGTCAGTATTTTTGAGGAAATCCTACAACTATTTGACGCAAGTGTTCTTCACCAGCAATGTATCTGCCGATGAGTGCGGCCAGTAGCATACAGGAATGCCCGGTTTGCCATCAAATTATTGTCTGGTCGAACAGTC
>JAKPBL010000032.1 GCA_029778965.1 Bacteroidota bacterium | reverse complement strand
TTCCTGAATTCAGACACTTGCTTGCGGGACGCTTCTTCTTTATCATGGCGCTCCGGATGATGAGCACCCTGGTTGGCTGGTGGTTGTATGAGCTGACGGGTGATCCGCTGGCGGTGGGGCTCGTGGGCCTGGCCGAAGCCGTGCCCGCCATTTTACTTGCCTTGTATGCGGGGCATATCATCGACCTGTCTGACAAGAAGAAATTGCTGATACGGGGGGTCATGCTGTATTGCGCCTGCGGTTTGGCCCTGCTGGGTTTGTCGTATGGATTCAGTCACGGCTCGGGCAAACTGGTAGTGGTATCTGGCATTTATGTAGTGTTCTTTTTTAACGGCGTGGTAAGGTCGTTCACCGGTCCCTGCTTTTCAGCCATCCTGGCGCAGGTGGTGCCGCGCGACCGGCTGGCGAATGCCACCACCTGGAACCAGGGCACCTGGTTAACCGCTTCGGTTACCGGGCATGCGACGGGTGGTTTTCTGATCGCCATGGTGCACACCACCGGTACACTGGTAGCCGTGTGTTCGCTTATTTTACTCGGCCTCCTGTTTATGCAGCAACTGCTTCCCAAACCGGCCATGGTGCGGGAAGTAAAACAAGACACCTGGGAAAGCGTTAAAGAGGGACTGCGGTTTGTATTCACCACCAAAGAGGTGCTCGGCGCCCTGACACTCGATCTCTTCGCCGTATTGTTCGGCGGCGCGGTGGCGATGGTTCCGGTTTTTGCCAAAACCATTCTTCATATCGGGCCCATGGGCTTCGGGTGGCTTAATGCAGCGGCCGATATCGGCGCCATTTGCAGCGTATTGCTGCTGACCTTTTTCCCGATGCACCGCAGCCAGGGCAAGCGGCTTTTCTTTGCCGTCGGCGGTTTCGGGCTCTGCATCGTACTGTTCGCGCTGTCGAGGAATTTCTACCTCTCATTCTTCGCGCTCATGTGCAGCGGGCTGCTGGACGGTATCAGCGTGGTGATACGCGGAACCATCCTTCAACTGAAAACGCCCGATGATATGCGCGGCCGGGTAATGAGCGTGAACAGCATGTTCATCAACAGCAGCAACGAAATCGGGCTGTTTGAAAGCGGTATAACCGCGCGGCTGCTGGGGCTGGTGCCATCGGTAGTATTCGGTGGCTGTATGACCGTGCTGGTGGTCGTGACCACCTGGTTCAAGGCACCTTCGCTGCGAAAAATGGAATACTAGGCTTACCCGGCATCGGTTTCGGACAAATGCAATATCTTTTTCTTATTGCCTACTATCCACACAACATCGTCCCATTGAAAAACCGTATTGGAATCGGGGTTAAGAATCCGTTCGCCGTCGCGTTCAATACCTACCACCAGCCCTTCGGTTCTTTCCCTGATATTCGACGACCGGATCGATTGCCCGCGCAAATGGTTGTGCTCATCTACAATAATGCTCACCAGTTCTATCGGTGGCTGCTCTTCGGGAACAGAGATGGAATGGCCTGAATCATATTCCACTTCGGCGCGAAACAATTGCAATTGCAGGTCGGTAGCGATCACCGATAATTTATCATAGGGAAATATCCGCTCGTAGCGGGAAGGTATCTGTATATGCTTGTTTCCCCGGTCGATGCCGGCAATATTAATACCGTATTTCTCCCGCCAGCCCAATTCCAGGAGCGTTTTGCCGAGGCCCGAAACATCGGGACTTACCACCAGCGTAGCCAGGTGCGCATCCCAGGGAGAAAGCGGCGAGTCTTTGTCTGATGCCGCCAGCTCCCGCGCATTCAGGTTCTTTAAAAAACGCGACTCTATCCGCGCATAGAATACCTGCAGCTTCTGGGAGAAAATGAACATGACCACGGCAAAGATCAGCAATCCCGCCACCAGCGCCACGGTGCTGGAGAACAGGCGGTCGAGCAGCAGCCCGAATATCAGTACGGCCAGTATATTGCGGCCTATCTCGATAATAAGCAGGGGACCGCGGTTGTATTTCCGGTCGAGCCAGAGGTCGGTAAAGGCCGACGACTGGGGCTTTCGCACCATCATCGCCCAAAAGAAAGGGCCTGCCACCGCCACGGTAATGAGCAATACCAGCAGGTGCGCCAGCCATTGCGATTCGATGTATTTCCGGCTGATCGGCGCCAGGAAAGTGGTAGTCAGTAAAATAATGGCAATAGAGATGATCGCATTCAACCCTATGATCACCGAATACGACTGGAGCACCGTCTTCCATTGGCTCTCCGCCTGGATCTGCCTGGTTCCCGAAGCATATTTATTAAGCGCTCCCACCCATTTCGACGGAATAAGCCGGTAAATAAAATCGTTGAACGGGTCGGCCAGCTTAATGAGGTAAGAAGTGGTAAAGGTAGTGATGGTGGCGACGGCCACGGCAATAGGATATAAAAAATCGCTGGTAACCTGGAGCGACTGCCCCAACTGGGCAATGATAAAAGAGAATTCACCGATCTGGGCCAGGCTCATGCCGACCTGCACCGATTGCTTCAGCGGCTGGCCACTGACGGCTGCGCCGATAAAGGTCATGATGAATTTTCCGAAAATAGTGATGAGGGTGATGATCAGCACCGGCCAGCCATGCTCCACAATCGTATTCGGATCGATCAGAATGCCCACAGATACAAAGAATACCGCACCAAACAGGTCCTTTACCGGCAATATCAAATGCTCAATCCGTTCGGCAAGCGTGGTTTCAGCGAGGATAGAGCCCATGACGAAAGCGCCCA
>JAKPBL010000031.1 GCA_029778965.1 Bacteroidota bacterium | reverse complement strand
AACTGTTGCAATGCCGGCGCCATTTGCCGGGTAACATCTGCAAAGTTTCCTTTTCCCTGGTTGCGCAGCAATACGGAAGAAGGGGCGGCGCCGTAATTGCCGGGAATGCTCCTGGCGCCGATAAAAAGATCCTGCAACCCGTCGCCGTCTGCATCCAGCACGCAAATGGCGGCGGCATTCAGGGCTATTGCGGGCCAGCCGTTATAGGCACGGGTGAACCGGCCGCTTCCATCGTTGAGGTATAACCGAACCTGCTGGTTCAAATGGGCAGCGGGCCATTGGTTACCGCCCGAAGCCAGCACGAGGTCGATGTCGCCATCCTGGTCGGCGTCAAAAGCAGCAACGGCCGTTGTTTCTGCATTGCGGTCGGCAATAAAGCCGGCTTGCCCTTGCTGTGCGAAGCTGCCGTTGGGCTGCTGCAGCCAGAGGCGGGCGGTATCGCCGGAGGCATTGCCCATGAATACATCTTCGCGATGGTCGCCGTTGAAATCGGCGATGGCGATAGCGGGACCGGTTGCGGACAACATTTTCGGGATCAGCCGCTCGCGGTCGAAATCGATGAAATTGTTTTCACGGTGCATCGGTGTGCCGTTGAAGCGCAGAGGCGCGGCGCTCATCAGCGGTGAAGCCGGCGCTGCGGTTGTTGCCGGTGGTTCCACTGCTTCCGACTGCCTGAACAGCAGGCGGCTGTTGGCGCCTACCCGATACCGGGTTTCCTTTTTTCCACCGGGCCAACTGATGCAAACGCTGTCGACATACGAGGCGGTATCGAGGCCGAAGAGCAATCGGGGTTCAACGGCCGACTGGAAACCACGGCTGCTGCTGTTCTCCATCGTTTGATGGTTACCGTTAGCATATACTTCCGCACGCACACCGACGCCGAAACGGTTCCCGCCTTCCCCTTCGAAAGCGATGGCCAGGTAGTTGCCTGTTTTTTGTTCGCGTGTGTGATTGCGGTAAATGAAAGCGGGCATGTTGACATTACTGACCACCAGGTCGAGGTCGCCGTCGCCGTCGAGGTCGCCGTAAGCAGCGCCGTTGCTGAACGAGGGAGTGGCCAGTCCGAATTTTTCCGCCTCGTTCACGAACTGCAGGTTCCTGCGGTTAAGAAAAGCGTAGTTGGGTATGGGGGTTGATTTCAGCCTGGTGAGAAATTCGGTATAACTGAAGCCCTGCGTCATGGCTTTTTGACGTATGTCGGCCGCGCTGAAAAAATCCAGGAAGTCCTGATCGGTAAGGTCTTTGTTGATGCCGTTGGAAACGAAAATATCTTTCCAGCCGTCGTTGTTGAAATCGAAGCTGAGCGCCCCCCAGCTCCAATCGGTGGCCTGTACGCCGGCATACGCGGCGATCTCGCGAAAGCTGCCGTCGCCGTTGTTCAACTGCAGGCAGTTGGCCTGGAACTGGTGATGAAAATCGTTTTGCAGCTTGGCATTGTGTACATCGTAATCGTCGAAGCGCGAGGTCGTTTTCAGGCGATAATCTCCCTCGGGAAGCATATCGGTGGTGAAAACGTCCAGCCATCCGTCGTTATTGATGTCCATGATATCGCTGCCCATCGACGCCAGGCTGGTGTGGCCCATCTCGTTCGTGATATTTTCCAGGAAGCGGCCGTTGCGCTGGTTGATATAGAGATAGTCACGTTCAAAAAAATCATTCGATACATAGATATCGGGCCATCCGTCGTTGTTCAGATCGGCTATACTGACACCCAGCCCGAACGCGATCTCACTGCCATAGATACCCGCAAATTCGCTGACGTCGGTGAAATGGCCATTGTCGTTGCGCAGCAGGCGATGACCGCCGCTTTCACTGCGTATATGCCGTATGCGTTTGTCGTAACCGAAACTTTCGATGGGCCGGAAACTGTTGTTGAGAATGAAGCAATCGAGGTCGCCGTCGAGATCGTAATCGAAAAAAGCGGCCTGTGTGCCGATGCCGTTATCGTCGAGCCCGTATTCGGCGGCGCATTCGCGGAAGCGGCCGTTCTGCAGGTTGAGGAAGAGCTCATTCCGGCGAAAGTTGCCGGCTACATCGCCGCTGTTGCACACGTATATGTCGAGCCAGCCGTCTGCATTGATATCGACCATATTGACGCCGGTATGCCATTTGCCGTTGCCGCCGATACCTGCCGCCGCCGAAATATCGTCGAATCGCCAGTTGCCTTTGTTGAGATAAAGCCGGTTGGGTTGCTGGTTGGCGGTGAAAAAAATGTCGGGTAATCCGTCGTTGTTGATATCGCCGATGGCGACGCCCGCACCGTTGTAAAAATTGCGGAAGTTGAGAATATTGACTGAGGCGCTGTCGGCGATCCGGTTGGCAAAAGAGATACCGGTAGAATCGGCGGGCAGCAGCTCAAAAAGGGCCTCACCGTTTTGCGGAAGTGACTGTCTGCAGGCGATGACAGACAACCACAAACAAAGAAGAATGAAACGGGTAACTGGCATAAACTGATCTAAGGTAGTAAAAGAGAAAAGAGACTGCCACCAATGGGACAGTCTCCTTCAGACCTTAACGAGA
>JAKPBL010000002.1 GCA_029778965.1 Bacteroidota bacterium | reverse complement strand
CATGCCCGAGTCTTTTGAAGAAGAGAATGAACTCGAGTTACAGGAAGGATACGGCGACCCGTTGGCGTTTGAAGACGAGTCGGCGGTTGACAACGAAGACGACCCGGCTTACGAAACGGAGTTGGAAGAAGAGGCCGGAACAGCTTCATCTTTTATCGGTCGCCTGGTGAGCCTGGGCATACCGGCTGCCGGTTTGACTATGGCTATGGCTGGCTTTTCAAAGCTTCGCCAGGCCCGAAAACTCGCGAACGACCGGTTGCTGACCTTTATCGATTTTACGAAAAATTCAGCAGAGAAAAGGCTTTTCGTGATCGATTTCGCCACTGCATCGGTGATCGGTACGCACAAGGTGGCGCATGGAAAAAATTCGGAGCTCAACAGAAGCGGCCTTGCAACCGTTTTCAGTGATGAGCCTGGCTCGCACAAAAGCAGTCTCGGCTTTTATGTGACCGGCAATCCGTATCGGGGTAAAAACGGCTTGTCGCTCCGGTTGAATGGCATGGAGCCGGGTATTAACGGGAATGCCTATGCGCGGAGTATCGTTATGCACGGCGCTAAATATGTGAAAGACCCGGGCAGTGGTATGTCGGGCAGAAGCTGGGGCTGTCCCGCCGTTGATTTTGCGGTGATTGAAAAACTGGTCAACCTGCTCAAAGGCGGCACCTGTCTCTTCATATACCATAGCAATGCCGATTACCAGGCAAGGTCGACGCTGGCAAAAGCAACCCAGCCGACCGGATCATCGCTTACCGGCGCCGTATCGGTCATCGCCGGCAAAGCAGGCGGTATACTGGGTTCACTTTTCGGCGGACTCTCATCTATTGCTGGTACTGTTGCGTCGGGCACATTACCCGCAGGCAGTGCGCCAGTCATTTCTTCTCCCGGTATCGACAGTGCCGTCGTTGCTGCCATCAACAGCTATAATGCCGACATCAACCGTTACGCACAAGCTGCGGGTTTGCAGGCAGCAGTGGTAAAAGGCATCATTGCCGCCGAATCGGGCGGCAACAAAGATGCCGGTAAAGACAAAAGCGGCTACAAAGGACTGATGCAGGCAAAAACATCCGACGATCAGCTCGATCCATCCACCAGCATCAGGGATGGTGTAGCCAAATACCAGGAGTTTAAAAAATACCTCGCGGCGGCCATAAAAATATTGAAGCTGTCCATTCCCGATATTACAGGCGAAGACTACCTGCAAACTATTCTCGCCTGTTATAATGCAGGTCATGTAACCGTGGCAAAAGCGATGCAGTATGCGGCGGCAGACGGTGACTGGAAACGCTGGCCCGAGCCCGAGTACTACCAGCGCGCACTGCTGTTCACCGGCGGTTATGATAACTACAAATCGTGCAGCGGCAAGTATGCGGCGGCCGATGTGCAAACGGCTGTGCAGCAAAAAGCGCAATACCGCTTCAAGCACGGCACACATTGGTCTAAACAAGCCGATCCCGGCCGGTGGAACAACGTGTCGGGCGCACTGTCGCCTGTACTGCGCTGCTGGATAGAAACCAAGCGGGCCAATACTATACCCTACCTTGCGAGATTTTTGGCGTATTACCGTTATTTTTCCGGCGTCGCCATACAGCCTGAAACCGAAGCCGAACAAATAGACGATTGGGAGCTGGAATATGAATCGGCGCCTGCAGTGCTGGCAAGAATCGGCGACAGCCAGTCGGCCGCCGGCTATACCTGTTATGTTAATATCGACCTCGGCAGGGGCAATATCCCGCTCACCAAAACCGGCATATTCGTTCCGGTGAATTTTAATCCCGCGTTACCCTGCGATATTGTGCTATACCTGCATGGCATGACAAGCTCATTTCCGGGGCCGGAGGCGGATATTGAAACCTATTGGACAAAAACCCGGCTGCCAGCCTATGATTTTCGTTTGCGCGAAGCATTCTCCTCCGCCGGAAAAAACTGCCTGCTCGTGGCGCCGAGCCTGGGTAAGAGTCCGAACAGCTACACGAACAGGCTCAGTGGCGCCGCCGGCGGACTCGATGACTATCTCGACCACGTGCTGGCAGCCATTGCCCAATACGTGATGCCTCGTTACGGCAACCAACCCTTCTCTTTCCGGAACCTGATACTGGCGGCGCATTCTGCCGGCGGTAGCCAGATGCGAAAGATCGCACTTCAGAGCAACCCGCGCCATGGCGCCAAGCTGACCCAATGCTGGGGGTTCGACTCACTATACGGTGGTGAATCTTTATGGGCAAGCTGGGCCTTGCGGAATCCGCAAAAGCAATTGTGCATTTATTACCTGGGCTCTACTTTCGGGCACGCCCGGAATCTCTACCAGACAGTAAAGGCAAAAAACATTGGCAATATCAGCATCGGCAAGTCGACCGGCGCCAATCATTACTTGGTGCCGCTCGCGCAGTTGCCGGCGCTGCTGGCGCGATTGTAACGATGGGTTATGGTAAGGGCATAGGCGCTATAACAGCGGGCAGGTTATGATGTGCTAGTCGAGCACTTCATAAGTCATCAATGGTTTTACTTTGTTTTTCAGCTTCATTTCGCCCACTGCGTTGCAATGAAAAGATTCCCTGATCTGCTCATAGGCCTTTTCGCTGATCAGCACCTGGTTTTCGGTGGCGGCGCCCTGTAAACGCTGCGCGGTATTTACGGTGTCGCCGATCATGGTGTAGTCAAGGCGTCGCAGCGAAGCCGATCCGATATTGCCTGAAATCATTTCGCCGCTGTTGATGCCCACCGATACCCGCGGCACAAAGCCGGGCACGGCGTCGTCTGGCGGCAGTTTTCCGATCTCGGCTCTAACGGCCAGGCAGGCATCCACCGCGCGGTCGAGGTGGTAGTCGCCCCGGAACACCGCCATAATGGCGTCGCCGATGAACTTGTCGATATAACCGCCCTGGCGAATGATCTCTTTCACCATAACGTCGAAGTATTTGTTGAGCAGGTGAACCACTACATCGGCGCCGGCCGATTCGCTGATGCCGGTAAAACCGCATATATCGATAAAGGCTACCGTCGCTTCAACGCTTTCATTGGCCAGCAGGGTTTTTTCAAATTCCTGCCCTCCCATGAACCGCAGCACGTTTTCATCGACATACATGCGCAGGATATTATTTTCTTTCACCGCTTTCAGCGTGTCGCGAATCTGTTTGGCGTATTGCAGTGTTTTTTCGACGGTTACGGAAAGGTCTTCGAAGTTGATGGGCTTGGTGATAAAATCGAATGCGCCGCGGTTCATCGCCATGCGGATGTTTTCCATGTCGCCGTAAGCCGACACGATCACCGATTTGATCAGCGGGTGCTGTTCATTCAGCTTGCCGAGCAGTGTCAGCCCGTCCATCTCCGGCATATTGATATCGCTTAAAACGATGTCTATATCAGGGTTGGCTTCCGTTACTTCCAGCGCTTCGCGGCCATTAAGCGCAAAGAGAAAATCGTATTTCTTTTCCCTGATCTTCTGGCGAAACCGCTGTTT